>JAGVTI010000300.1 GCA_019136935.1 Deltaproteobacteria bacterium | reverse complement strand
TGACGGGAAAGCCCCTCGGGGCGGTCCTCACCCATCAGAATCTCCTGAGTCAATCCACTCTGGTGCGGGATCTCTACCAATCGACGGAAAAAGACCGCAGCCTGGCCGTGATTCCCCTGTTCCACTCCTTCGGCGCCGCCGTCAACATGCTGGCGGCCCTGCGCATCGGCGCGGGGATCGTCCTGATGGACCGGTTCAGCGTCGAGGCGATCCTCAAGAGCATCGAGCAGGACAAAGTGACCTATATCGCCGCCGTACCCCGCCTCTTTCTCGGGTTGGCCATGAGCCCCGACATCGGCGACTACGATGTCAGTTCGCTCAGTTTCTGCATCACCGGCGGCGCCGCCATGCCGCCCGAATATATCTCCGTCTTCGAACAGAAATTCCCCGTCATCCTGCGCGAAGGCTACGGCCTGACGGAAGCGTCTCCCGTCTGCGCCTGCCACCGCAGAGGCGAAACCCATAAACCGGGCTCCATCGGGGTCCCCATCCCGGGTGCGGAAGTGAAGATCATCGATGATCACGGGAACGAAGTCCCCCGGAACACCGTGGGCGAAGTCATCGTCAGGGGCGACAACGTCATGAAGGGCTATTACAAGGACGAGGCCTCGACCGCCCAGGTTCTCCGGAACGGATGGCTTCACACAGGGGACCTGGGAAAGATGGATGAGGACGGCTTCATTTTCCTCACGGGTCGCAAGAAACGCATGGTCATCACCAGCGGGTACAACGTTTATCCGCGGGAGGTGGAGAAGGTTCTCGAACTCCATCCCGCCGTCCTGAAGGCGAAAGTCATCGGCAAGCAGGACCTGATGCGGGGCGAGGTGGTCAAGGCCCTCGTCGTCAAGAATGCGGGGGACGCCACCGACGAGAAGACCATCATGAAGCACTGCCGGTCCTACCTGGCCTCCTACAAACTTCCCCGGGAGCTGGAGTTCGTTGAGGAAATCGCGGATTGACGGTCACTCCGGGGCTTTATGAAACGGAAAGGCAAAAAAACGTTGTCGTTTAACATCAATACAAAAACCGATATTTTGAAAGGAGAAGGGGTATGAAAGAAGTTGTCATTGTGAGTGGAGCAAGAACAGCCGTCGGTACCTTCGGCGCGTCGTTGAAGGGGGTTCGCACGGTCGATCTGGGCGCCCTGGTCATCAAGGAGGCCATCAAGAGAGCCGGTCTGCGGCCTTCGGTCAACGATTCCATCAATTCCTGCCGTCCCGACGTTTTCGCCGGCATCGAGATGACGGATATCAATAAAAAATACTACGATTACGATTCATCGCTGAATCCCGTGTACTTCGACGAGTGCATCATGGGGAACGTCCTTCAGGGCGGCCAGGGCCAGAACACGGCCCGCCAGGCAGGCATCTACGCCGGTCTTCCCGAAGAGACCAACGCCTTTACCGTCAACAAGATCTGCGCCTCCGGCCTGAAGGCCATCACCCTGGCCGCCCAGTCCATCATGGCGGGCGTGGCGGATATCGTCGTCGCCGGCGGTATGGAAAACATGAGCAACGCGCCTTATCTCGTTCCCGATGCCCGCTGGGGATACCGGATGAGCATGCCCTACGGATCCATCGTCGACCTGATGGTCATGGACGGCCTATTCGAGATCTTCAACGGCTACCACATGGGCATGACGGCGGAAAACATCGCCAACAAGTACGGCATCTCCCGCCAGGAACAGGATGAAATCGCCCTTCTCAGCCACCAGCGCGCACGGGCCGCCATTGCTTCCGGAGCGGTCAAGGACGAGATCGTCCCGGTCGTCATTCCTTCCAAGAAAGGCGACACGATTTTCGAGGTGGACGAGAGACCGATGGATACCAGCCTCGAGAAGATGGCGAAACTGTCCCCGGCTTTCATCAAGACCGGCACCGTCACGGCGGGAAACGCCTCCGGCATCAACGACGCCGCCGCCGCGGTCGTCGTCATGAGCGCGGACAAGGCGAAGGAACTGGGTCTGAAACCCCTCGCGAAGATCAAGGGTTTTGCCGCCGGCGGCGTCGATCCCGCATACATGGGCCTCGGTCCCATTCCGGCCACGAGAAAGCTCTTCAAGCAGTTGGGACTCACCATGAAGGACATCGACGTCATCGAGCTGAACGAAGCCTTCGCCGTCCAGGCCATCGCCTGCATCCGCGAACTCGGTGTGGATATGGACAAGTGCAACCTGAACGGCAGCGGTATTTCCATCGGCCATCCCATCGGCTGCACCGGCGCCCGGATCACCTACAGCCTGGCCATGCAGATGCAGAAGAAAAACGCCGGCCTCGGTTTAGCCACGCTGTGCATCGGCGGCGGACAGGGTATGGCGATTGTCCTGGAAAGAGCGTAATTCCCGTGTAGTTTCGGAATCCAGTCTTCTGTAGTCAACGTTAACAAGGTATCTCACGCCCCGTGATATCGCTTCGGGGCGTGAGATTTCTTTCTTCCCGAGCACAAAAATTCAAGGAGTATTTCTATGGAATACAAGAATATCTTATTTTCCGTTGAAGAAGGCATCGCCACAATCGCCTTCAACCGGCCCAAAGCCATGAACGCCATGAACGGCGAAACCATGGAGGAACTGTACGACGCGGCATCGGTCTGCAAAAAAGACAGCGCCGTCAAAGCGCTCATCCTGACCGGCGCGGGCGAAAAGGCCTTCGTCGCCGGCGCGGACATCGCCCAGATGCAGAACATGAAACCCGCCGAAATCCTGTCCTTCATGGAACTGGGCCATGAAACGATGCGCCTGATCGAAACCATGCCGAAACCCTCCATCGCCGCCGTGAACGGTTACGCCCTGGGCGGCGGAACGGAAATCACCATGGCCTGCGACATGCGGTTCGCCTCCGAAAAGGCCGTCTTCGGCCAGCCCGAAATTCTGCTGGGCATCATTCCCGGCTGGGGCGGAACCCAGCGCCTGGCGAGACTGGTCGGCATGGGACGGGCCAAGGAACTCATCCTGAGCGGCGAGCAGATCAACGCCCAGCGCGCATTCGAAATCGGCCTGGTAAACCGTGTGTACCCGCCGGAGGCGCTCATGGACGAAACCCGCAAGTTCGCCAGGAAACTGGCCGCCCTTTCCGGCTTCGCCACGAAGATGGCCAAGCACGCCATCAATTACGGCTACGATATCTCCATCGACAGTGCCAACCGGCTCGAGATGCAGTGTATCGCCCAGTGCTTCAGCACGGACGACCAGAAGGAGGGCATGTCCGCTTTTCTGGAGAAGAGAAAACCCGCCTTCACGGGCCGTTAGATCGGAGGGAGAGGCGCCTTATGGGACCGGATTTGATCGACAGGCTGATTGTCAAGAACGAATCGAAAATCGTCTACCTGGTTATGGACGGCCTGGGGGGACTGCCGCGGGAAGAAGGGGGGCGCACGGAGCTGGAAACGGCACGCAAACCCTACCTGGACAACCTGGCCAGGCAGTCCGTCTGCGGGCTTCTCGATCCGATCGGCTACGGCATCACGCCGGGGAGCGGACCGGCCCATTTTTCCCTGTTCGGTTACGATCCCGTCAAAACGAATGTCGGCAGGGGTCTTTTGTCCGCAGCCGGCGTGGATTTTCCGATGACGGAGAGGGATCTTTTCATGCGGGTCAACTTCGCCACCATCGACCGGGAAGGCCGGGTGATCGATCGCCGGGCCGGAAGGATCGACACGGAGGAAAACCGGCGTATCTGCCGGAAACTGAAGGACAGGGTGAAACTCCCGGCCGGGATCGAGGCCTTTTTCGAAACTGAAAAGGAACACCGGGCCCTCTTTGTCCTCCGGGGGGACGGTCTCCAGGAGGAGATCGGAGAAACGGATCCCCAGAAAACCCGGGAATTTCCCCATCCGCCCGCCGCCCTGATCCCGGAGGCGGCGGCGACGGCCGGTCTCATCCGTTCCCTCATGGACCAGAGCAAAGCCATCCTGGCGGATGAAGAAAAGGCCAACATGGTCCTGTTCCGGGGTTATTCGCGGTTTCACCGTTTTGCCGGCATGGAGGAGCGTTTCGGCCTCAACGCCCTGGCCATCGCCAGTTACCCCATGTACCGGGGTATCTCCCGTCTGCTGGGCATGACGGTCGCCCCTCAAACGGCCACGATTGAAGAGGAAATTCAGACCCTTGAACGATGCTACAATGACTACGATTTCTTCTTTGTCCATGTCAAGCCGACGGATTCCCGGGGAGAAGACGGCGACTTCGAAGCGAAGGTCAAGGTGATCGAAGAGGTCGACACCTTCATACCGAGGATCACGGCCCTGGAGCCGGATGTGCTGGTCGTGACGGGGGATCATTCGACACCGGCGGCGTTGGCCGGTCACAGCTGGCATCCCGTCCCGGCGATCCTGGCCGCGAAGACCTGCCGGCCCGACGGCGTCGCCCGCTTCGGCGAAAGGGACTGCGTCGCCGGCGGCCTGGGGAGGATGCCCATGGTCTACCTGATGGGGCTGGCCCTGGCCCACGCCAGGCGCCTGGAAAAGTTCGGCGCGTAAGGACCTAACACATGACATGGGGGACCGCAAGCCATGCGGGCATCGAAAAGAAACGGGATGGCGC
Organism: Deltaproteobacteria bacterium; assembly: GCA_019136935.1. GTDB lineage: Bacteria > Desulfobacterota > Syntrophia > Syntrophales > JAAYKM01 > JAAYKM01. The sequence continues at coordinate 13,658 of JAGVTI010000300.1, read as the reverse complement.
CCTCGTGTTCGGTTCGGACCATCTGAACAAAAGGGGGACCGGTTTGAAATCGGTCCCCCTTTTATTTTGCAGGATGGGCGCTGCCCGTCCAATTGTCAAGATTAAAGATTTGACCCCAATTACAGCAGCCATTTCCAGACCGGCATAACACGGATCAGCGCTCCTTCAAAGGACAGTTCCTTTTCTTCATCATGGGTGAGGATAAGCCCCTGCTCAATCGCCAGTGTGCGCATGGCCTCCCCAAGCCCCCTTAATTCGCGCAATTCATTCCTTGGCGTGAGTTCCCAGCAAACCTGAATGGCCATCGTGGGCTTTGTTCCTTCTTTTATGATGAAATCGCATTCCCGCCGGCCTTTGTAATAGAAACATTCTTTTTTCCGTCTGAACATTTCGATGGCGACTATATTTTCCAACAATTTCCCCCGATTTTCGGAAAATCCCGTCGATATAAGGGAAAAGCCCGTATCCAGAAGATAGATCTTCTTGGGATTCATGATCCGCTGACGAGGGGAGTAACTGAACTTGTCATGGGCAACGATGAAAAAACTCTCCTTCAAGTATCCAAGATAATTGGAGATGGTTTGCTTACTTCCCGGAAGTTGATGACGCTTCAACTCTCTTTCGAGCATGGAGATGGAAAACAGATCTGAAGAAATGTCCAGGCTATAGCGCATGACGGCTTCTAAAACGGTTTTCGCTTTTATATTATAGCGTTCCAGAATATCCCTGTAATAAATCGTCCGATAATAGCTTTGCAGGAGCTCCCGTTTTTCCTGGACCGTTTCCTTTTTGACGACTTCTGGAAAGCCGCCCTCTTGCAGATATTGTTCAAAGCCCTTCAGAACTCTCCCTCTTCCCGGGGTCAACAGCGTCCGCTCGTCGGCGGGAACATCGTGAAAGCGTAGAAATTCACGAAAGGAAAAGGGCATCATGAGAATGTTTTGGCACCGGCCGCGCAATTCCGTAGCGATCTCCCGTTCCAGAAGAGCGGCATTGCTGCCTGTAACGACAATTTTGTAGCGATTCTGATTATGAAGGGTTCTCAGCACCCGGCTCCAGCCCGGCAATTGCTGGATTTCATCAAAAAATAGAAAAGTCGGGGCCCTTCCGGCGACCTGTTGAAAAGCGGTAAACAAAACGTCTGTGTCGGTGGCGGTGAAATCCGCGAGACGATAATCTTCGAAATCGACAAACAGAATATCTTCCCGGGTCCATTTCCCTTGTACCAGGAGATCCTGAATCAACTGGTACATATAACAGGTTTTTCCTGCCCGCCTCGGCCCCGCGATGGCGATGATCTCCGACACCTGCGCCAAGACCGGACTCGGCACATCCCTTTCTATCAGGACCGGGAAAACCTTATCTTCAAGCCATTCCGCTATGATTTTCTTGATGATTTCAATATTCATTTATTATTGTCCATTCAAGTGAACAATTTTTAACAATATTGTCTATTCATGTCAAGAATTATACGTTCTCTCACACCAGACGGTTTTATTTTCATGCGGATGTTGATGCCCTGGTAAAAAGTTGGTCAGGCTGCTATACCGAACTCGGAGACCGTGCCGTAATATCGTTCTGAGGCGCCGGCCGAAGAATCTCTTCCTCTTATTACTTCAGCAAGCACGGGTCTTGGAAAGAAACGGGATGGTGCCCTCGTGTTCGGTTCGGACCATCTGAACAAAAGGGGGACCGGTTTGAAACCGGTCCCCCTTTTATTTTGCAGGATGGGCGCTGCCCGTCCAATTGTCAAGATTAAAGATTTGACCCCATCTTTTTCAGTTCCTTTCTCAGGACTTTTCCTACCGCCGTCTTGGGCAGTTCGCTGCGGAACTCGATTTCCGTCGGCAGCTTGTAGACGGCCAGCCTCGTCTTGCAGTAATCGATCAGTTCCTGCTGCGTCGCCTGCTCCCCTTCCTTCAGCACGACGAACACCTTGACGTTCTCCCCCCGCTTGGGGTCGGGGATGCCGATGGCGCAGGCCTCCTGCACCTTCGGGTGGGTGTAGAACACCTCGTCGATTTCCCGGGGGTAGACGTTGAACCCGCCGGAAAGGATCATGTCTTTTTTCCGGTCCACGATGAAGAAATAACCGTCCTCGTCCATGACGGCGATATCCCCGGTGTAGCACCAGCCGTCACGCAGGGTCATGGCCGTTTCATCCGCCTTCCCCTTGTATCCCTTCATCACCTGGGGGCCCTTGATCACGAGTTCCCCCGATTCTCCGACGGGCATCTCCCGCAAACCTTCCTCGATGTCCACGATCCGGGACAGGGTATCGGAAATCGGGATGCCGACGCTGCCCACCTTCCGGGCTCCCCCGGCAAAGGGATTGATGTGGGTCACCGGTGACGTCTCCGTCATGCCGAACCCCTCGACGATCACGGCGCCGGTCGCCGCTTCGAATTCACGGATCACTTCCACGGGCAGGGGCGCGCTTCCCGAAAACGCCCCCTTCAGGCATCTTACATCGGTTTTCTTGAGGTCGGGATGGCCGAGGAGTCCCACGTACATCGTGGGAACCAGGGGAGCAAAGGTCGGGCGGTGCTTCTTGATCGCCGTCAAAAGCGGATCCGCCTGGGGCTTGGGAATGAGAATCTGGGTCCACCCCATGAAAACGGACAGGTTCATCGACGCCGTCAGCCCGAAAACATGAAAATACGGCAGCGCACCCAGCATGATCTCCCTGCCCCGCTCCAGTTGCGGAAACCAGGCGACACACTGCTGGACCTGTTTGCTCAGGTTGGACTGGGTCAGTTCGACGCCCTTGGAAATCCCCGTGGTACCGCCCGTGTACTGGTACATGGCCACGTCGTCGAACCCGATTCGGGCCGATTGATCGAGGGGCTCGTGGCGGGCGATGCAGTCCTTCCAGGAATAGACGTCCGGCGCGGATTTCACGTCGGCGGCCAGCTTCCTCTTCTTCGCCACCAGGGGGAAAAGCACGTTCTTGGGAAAGGGCAGGTAGTCCCCGATGGAGGCGATGACGATCTGCCTGATTTTCGTCTTCGGCCGGAGGTCGATCATCCGGTTCCCCAGAAGATCGATGGCGATCAGGACCGTCGCGCCCGAGTCGCTGAACTGGTACTCCAGTTCCCGGTCCGAGTACAGGGGGTTGTTCATGACGGCGACGGCCCCGATCTTCATGACGGCGTAGTAAGCGACCACGCATTGAATCATGTTCGGGAGAATGACGGCCACGGCATCGCCCTGCTTGACCCCGAAAGAAACGAGGCACCCCGCAAAGCGGTCGACCAGGTCCTTCATCTGACGGAAGGACAGCTTGTATCCCTCGAAAATGAGCGCCGTCCGATCGGGGAAATCCCGCACCGTCCGTTCCAGGATATCCGGCAGGCAGATCTCCTCATACCGTATAAACTCGGGCACCCCCTTCTCGTAGTGCTTCAACCACGGTTTTTCCAGGTAAGGACTTTTTTCCATCACCCCATTTTCCTCGCGGCTTGTCCGCCAGAGACCGCCCCTTCGTACCCTCGGGCGGTTCTCCCTCCCCCGTTCGGGGCACCCTCGATCGAACCTTAAAATTGATAGTTCATCGTCAGGGCGCCGCCCCAGAGGTGGCCGTCCGCCTCCAGGGAAACCCTGGGGCTGCCGCCGCCTTTATGATACGCATTGTTGAGATTCCCGCTTTCCCCGTTGACCTGCAGCTGCCGGCTCTGAATCCAGGTATACTGGATCGTCGTATCGATGCTGAGATTGCCGAAACTCAGGCCGGTCCCCAGGGCGAAGGTATGCTTGTCCGCATCGGGCCACTGGAGGTCCAGCGTGTCGTCGGGAATGGGCGTCGGATCGTAAAAATAGGATCCCCGGAGGGTGAACGTCCCGTTGACCTTCCACTCCGCCCCCAGGCGCAGCTGATACGTATCGTCCCAGTCCCGCGGGAAATACTCGGAGGATACCGAGCCGAGCAGGGGCCGGTCGAACTTCACCGTGTAGCTTTTAACCGTCGACCAGTGGGTCCAGACCAGGTCCGCTTCCACGGAAATCCGGTCGCTGGGCATGTACCGGATGCCGGCCTGGATCTGATCGGGGCTGTCGATTTCCGTTTTCGCATGCACCTTGCTGTTGGGAATTCCCTTGATTCCCCTGACTTCCGTCGTCCCCTCGAGGTCCGTATCCGTTTTTCCCCGGTAGGTGAGGCCCATCGCCAGAGACTTCGCGGGCCTGAACATCAATCCGACATTGAACGACCAGTTGAAATCGTCGTCCAGGTCCGTCAGCACCCTTTTATTATGCAAGGCGGCGACACTCGGGGCGAACATGAGTCTTTCGACGCCGCTTCTGGTCTTGCCCAGGGAAATGCCCGCCCCGATGGACCAATAATCGTTGAACCGGTAGGCGACGGTCGGCGTGACCACTTCCCGCATGTACCAGGAGCGATAAGAATTATAGGCTCCGGGGTTGCCGCAGTATCCGGAGGCCGGAACGTCATGTTTCCACTGGATATCGAGGCCGAAGGGCACATAGGCGGCAATCCCGGCGGAAAATCCCTTTCCGACCGGCATGGTGAAGCCCAGGTGGGGAACGGCCAGCAGGCGCGACTGGTCGTACATGTCGGCGGGGCCCACGTCGTCCGTAACAGCCGCATTCATGCCCGTCACCCGGTAATCGTCAACCCGGAGGACCGGCTTGATGACATTGGCCCCCGCGGAGATCATGGGCTGCTTGATCTGGGTGAGTCCCGCCGGGTTGTAATAGATCGCGAAGGGATCGTCCGCGTAGGCGCTGAAGGCGCCGCCCAGGGCCGTCGCCTTTGCGCCGATGCCGTATGTGTCGACGTTTCCCGCCCATGCGGTCACCGTCATGCAGAATGCAACGGCCCATAACGCGACAAACGCAGTAAACCCCCGTTTCCTCATTTTTCCTCCCCCTCTTTTCTTCGTGTATTTCAAGCCGGCCCCCCGTGCTTCGGGCAGGGTCGAAACGCCCGTCATCGCCGTTCCCATACCCTCGACCCGGTTCCGGTCAGCGGAAAAGAAGACTGCCGCGCCCGGTATTTGTGCTTTTTCTGATTGGATTGACACTGAAAAACACGGATTCCCTTAGCATAGTGGATCGGCGGAAAGCAAGGCGGAATCCTCGTTCCGGAAAGGTTTCCCAACAAAAAGCACCCCCCGACCGTCACCGGTTCAGGGGGTGCCCGAAATCACCCGAACGATTCCTCACATCGTCCCGGAAAGGTGCCCGCTTCTTATTCCAGATCCATGGCCTTCCAGACGATTTCGGCGATATCCAGGGCCGCCATGCTTTCCTCCTTCTTGCGGTCCTTGATGCCGTCGCTCATCATGGTCAGGCAGAAGGGACAGCCCACGGCAATCGTATCGGCCCCGGCCGCAATGGCCTGGTCCGCCCTCATGTCGTTGATGCGCTCGCCGATATCCTCTTCCATCCACATCCTCGCACCGCCGGCGCCGCAGCAGAAGCTCCGTGCCAGGTTGCGCTCCATTTCCGTCAGCTTCAGACCGGGAACGGCGTTGAGGATTCTCCGCGGCTGGTCGTAGATATCGTTGTACCGGCCGAGGAAACAGGAATCGTGGTACGTGAAGAGCCCTTCCACCGGCTTCTTCAGGGAGATCTTGCCCTTCGCAATCAGGTCGGCGATGATCTCCGTGTGGTGGTAGACCTCGAAGTTGCCGCCGAAGTGGGGGTAATCCTTCTTCAGGGCGTTGTAACCGTGAGGACAGGTAGCGATGATCTTCTTCACACCGTAGCCGTTCATGACCTCGATATTCATCTGGGCCAGGGTCTGATAGAGATACTCGTTGCCGCCTCTCATGGCCGAATCGCCGCAGCAGCCCTCTTCCGTTCCCAGGATACCGAAACGGACACCCGCGGCCTGGAGAATCTTCGCGAAGGCCACCGTGACTTTCTTGCCCCGGTCGTCGAAGGAGCCGGAACAACCGACGTAGAAGAGGTACTCCACGCCGGGGTCTTCCGCCAGGGTCTTGACGCCCAGATCCTTCGCCCAGTCGGCCCTGAGGTGTGCGCCGATACCCCACGGGTTGGAGTTGTTCTCCATGTTCCGGAAGGTCAGCTGGAGTTCCTGGGCGAAGTCGGCTTCCATCAGGACCTTGTACTGCCTCATCCCGACCACTTTCGGCACGTGCTCGATATTGACGGGACAGTTTTCCATGCAGTACATGCAGTTCGTACAGGCCCAGAGCTCGTGAAGATCGATCGCCTCGCCGACGAGGGCCTTCTCTTCCGCCGCCGCTTCCGGCTTGAGGCCGTCAACGACCGTATCCACCTTGTCCAGCCACTTGAGGAAGACATTCTTCTTCGCCTGCTTGGCCTGGTATTCCTCGTCCGCCTCCAAAGCCGCCTTCTGCTCGGCCATCGCCGCCGGCGTCTTTTCCAGCCAGTACTTCTTGATATCCTGGGTCAGCTTCTTCGGCGACAGGGGCTTGCCGGACAGGTATGCCGGGCAGCCGTCCTGGCAGCGTCCGCACTTCGTACAGGCGTCGCCGTCGAAAATCTGCTTCCAGGTGAAATCCTGGACCTGCCCGACACCGAAAGACTCGGCATTCTCGAAATCGCGGATCGGCTCGATCTGCCCCACGGGCTGCATGGTCTTCATGTACTGGTTGGCGGGAGACGTGAAGATGTGCAGGAGTCTCGAATAAGGGATGTAGGCGATGAAGCCGAGGGCGAGGAACGTGTGGATCCACCAGGTGGCCTTGTGCATGGCCTTCGCCGTTTCAGGATCGACGCCGGCGAACATCTTCGAAATGCCGAAGCCGACGATGGACCAGATTTCCCAGGAAGGCCGGGTGACATGGATGCGCAGCGCCTCGATGATGAATCCCGTAATGATGATGCCCGCCAGAAGAAGCAGGACGACGGCGTCATCGGCTTCGTTGTCCGGTTTTCCCTGGTAGCCCAGGCGGTCCGGCCTGGTCAGGTAACGCCGGTCGATGGCCATGAATGTGCCGACAAGGACACACAGGCCGAATATTTCCATGATCAGGGAGAACACCAGGTAAAAGTTCCCCCGCAGAAAAGCCCATCCCAGCGGTTCCGTGATGTGAAATTCCGTCGCATCGAACGCGGCGCCCCAAATCAGCACGAAAAAGCCAAAAAAGATGAGTCCATGCATGACGCCCGGGTAAGGCTCTTTAAACGTGTTCATCTGCAGGATTGCGTTCCTGAACAGATACTTCAGCCGCTCGTTCCGGTTGGCAAATCGGTCTTCGGTCTCCGGTTTCCCCAGGGCTTTCCACATGCGCCAGCGCCGATAGAAGCCGTAGGCCATAATCGCCAGGGCAATCGCCGTGAAGAGGAAGAGAACGGGCTCGAAGTACTCCGCGTTCCAGAAGACCTGTCTCCCTTCATTCCCGACGGAAAAGGTTGCATGTTCCATAACGCCTCCGTAAAGATATATTTTAAAGGATGAATATGACCTCGTAAAAACTTTTCCAACCCCCTGCAGGGGATGGAGGAGAGGGGAAGGGATGCTCAACCGTCACGGGTTCGTCATCCTTTGCATCTCTGAGAAAACCCCGCCCATCATGGCGACAGGCGGGGTGTTTCATTTTTATCAAGCGTTCCCGGAAAAACCGGAAACCGCTTTCATGGTCTCCTGACCTTTACCCCAGGAGCTTCTTGCATTCCTTCGCCAGTTCGGGCACGACCTTGAACAGGTCGTCCACGATCCCGTAATCCGCCTTCGAGAAGATGGGGGCCTCGGAATCCTTGTTGATGGCCACGATCACCTTCGAAGAACTCATGCCCGCCAGATGCTGAATCGCGCCGGAAATACCGCAGGCGACATACAGGTTCGGGGAGACGACCTTTCCGGTCTGCCCGACCTGGTCCGTCTGGGGTCTCCAACCGGCATCCACCGCGGCGCGGGAGGCACCGACCGTGGCGCCGAGAACACCCGCCAGCTCTTCCAGGACCGAGTAACCGTCCGGTCCCTGCATGCCGCGCCCGCCGGACACGATCAGGTTCGCTTCCGTCAGGTCGACCTTGCCGCTGGTCTCTTTCTGGACTTCCAGGACCTTCGTCTTCAACTGGCCGGCATCGATGCCGGCGTCGAACTTCTCGACCGCGCCGGCCTTCGCATTCTCCACGGCGGAGAACACGTTGGGACGCAGGGACGCCATCTGGGGGAAAGAAGAAATCATGATTTCCCCGAAGCACTTGCCCGCGTACATGGGCCGGAAGGCCACCAGTTTTCCGCCATCGAGCCTCAAGTCGGTGCAGTCCGTCGCCATTCCCGTGGCCAGTTTCCCGACCAGGCGGGAGGACAGATCCTTGCCCTGGGCCGATGCGCCCAGCAGCAGGATCGCCGGATCCTTTTCCTTGACGATCTTCGCCACCGCCGCGGCATGCGCGTCCGTCGTATAGGGTTCGAAGATGGCGTCGTCCGCCACGTATACCTTATCCACCCCGTATTTTCCCAATTCGCCTGCAATTCCTTCCACGCCGGAACCGACGAGAACCGCACACACCTCGTCGCCCAGCTCGTCCGCCAGCTTTCTCGCCGTGCTTGCAAGTTCGAAGGAGATCTTACGGAAGGCGCCTTCTCTCTGTTCTGCTACTATCCATACACCTTTAGCCATTTCATTTACCTCCGTATGTCTTTTGATTAAAGAACCTTCGCCTCTTCCCGCAGCAACTTGGCAAGCTGAGCGGCCTTCGCCGTCGGATCGTCACCGGCGATGATCTTTCCAGGAGGCCTGGCCGGAGGGGGTACGAACTTGACGACTTTGGCCTTATCCGACGCGGTCACACCCAGCGCGGCGGCGTCCTTGATATCCACGGGTTTCTTCTTCGCCTTCATGATCCCCGGCAGGGAAGCGTAACGGGGTTCGTTCAAACCCTTCTGCGCCGTCAGCACACAGGGAAGGGGACTCTCGATCACGAGCTGGGCGCCTTCGATGGCCCGCATGGCTTTCACCGAACTGCCCGCCACCTCGACCTTGGTGACCAGGGTCACCTGCGGGAGATCCAGGAGTTCCGCCAGGATCGAACCGACCTGGCCGCTGTCGTCGTCGATGGCCCGCTGTCCGCAGAAAATCAAATCGTAGGGAACGGTCTTGATGGCCGCCGCCAGCGCCGCCGCCGTCGTGTAGGCGTCGCCGTTGTTCAGGGACGCGTCGTCGATATGGATTCCCTTGTCCGCGCCCATCGCCAAGGCGGTCCGAATGCTTTCCATCGCTCTCGCCGGTCCGAGGGTCACGATCGTCACCTCTCCGCCGTTCTTTTCCTTCAACCTGAGGGCCTCTTCCACACCGAACTCGTCGTAGGGATTCATGACCCACTTGATGCCGCCTTCTTCAATCCCGGAACCGTCGGTTTTCACCTTGATCAGGGTTTCCGTATCGGGCACCTGCTTTACGCATGCAATGATATTCACTTCATCCTCCTCGATATCGTGTACTTCGGGTGCAAGGTCGTCCTCACCCCTGGTACACTTAATTAAGTTTCCGGTTCCCCGCGGAAAACCGGGGAACCGGAAACACTTTCAACGATTACTGCCTGTTCTTGACCAGGTCGTCGACCACGGCCGGATCCGCCAGGGTGCTGGTGTCGCCCAGATCGTCGATCTCGTTGGCGGCGACCTTCTTGAGAATCCTTCTCATGATCTTGCCGCTGCGGGTTTTGGGCAGACCGTCGGCCCACTGGATTTTCTCCGGTGTCGCGATGGGACCGATGATCGTCCGAACGTAGGCGACCAGTTCCTTCTTCAGCGCTTCCGAAGGCTCGATGCCCGTTTTCAGGGTGACGTACGCATAAATCGACTGACCCTTGACCTCGTGGGGATAGCCGACCACGGCCGACTCGGCCACTTTCTCGTGGGCGTTGAGGGTCGCCTCGATCTCGGCGGTCCCCATCCGGTGACCGGACACGTTGATGACGTCGTCGATACGGCCGGTGATGCGGTAATAGCCGTCCGCGTCACGGAGTGCGCCGTCGCCGGAGAAGTACAATCCCGGGTAGGGCTCGAAATAGGTCTCTTCGTAACGCTTGTGGTCGCCGTAGATGGTCCGGGTGATGCCGGGCCACGCCGTCTTGAAGCACAGGGCGCCGCGGGCGGCCGGCTCGGTCTGCTCTGCGCCGGTCACATCGTCGCACAGGGCCGGGATGACACCCATGATCGGGAAGGCCGGCATGGCCGGTTTGATTTCGATCGCACCGGGCAGGGGCAGGATCATGTGGCCGCCCGTTTCGGTCTGCCACCAGGTGTCGACGATGGGGCAGCGGCCGCCGCCGATCTTCGTATAGAACCAATACCACGCTTCGGGGTTGAGGGGCTCGCCCACGGAAGACAGGACTCTCAGCGAGGACAGGTCGATTCCCTTCAGGAACTCGTCGCCTTCCTTGGCGATGGCGCGGATGGCCGTGGGCGCCGTGTAGAAGGACGTGACCTTGTATTTCTCCACGACCTGCCAGAACCGGCTGTAGGTCGGATAGTTGGGAACGCCCTCGAACATGATGGAGGTGGCGCCCAGGCAGAGGGGACCGTAGACGACGTAGCTGTGGCCCGTGACCCAGCCGATGTCGGCGGTGCACCAGTGAATGTCTTCCTCGTGGAGATCGAAGGCATACTTGGAGGTGTAGGCGGAGTACAGGAGATAGCCCGCCGTGGTGTGGAGGGCGCCCTTGGGCTGTCCCGTGGAACCGGAGGTGTAGAGAATGAACAGGGTGTCTTCCGCGTCCATCCACTCGGGTTCGCACTTGTCGTCCACCGAAGCCATCTCGTCATGCCACCAGAGGTCTCTTCCCTCGGTCCATTCGCACTTGATCTTGTCTCCCACGCGATCGACCACGATGACCTTCTCCACGGAAGGACATTCCTTCAGGGCCTCGTCGGCGGAGGCCTTCGCGGGAACGGCCTTGGCGCCGCGCATGGTGCCGTTGCAGACCACGAGGATCTTCGATTCGGAATCCTGGATGCGGACGGCCAGGGCGTCGGAGCTGAAGCCTCCGAACACGACGGCGTGGATGGCGCCGATCCGGGTGCAGGCCAGCATGGCGATGGCCGCTTCCGGAACCATGGGCAGGTAAAGGCAAACACGATCGCCCTTCTTCACGCCGTGCTTCTTCAGGACGTTGGCGAACTTGCAGACCTCGGTGTACAGTTCCTTGTAGGTGATGGCCCGCTCTTCACCGGGCTCGTTGCCTTCCCACTGAATGGCGACCTTGCCGGCCCTTTTCTCCAGCTGGCGGTCCAGGCAGTTGTAGGCCACGTTGAGCTTGGCGCCCTCGAAATACTTCGCGTAAATGGGGCCCTTGCGGATATCGAAATTGTAATCCTCGACCTTGTCCCACTTCTTGTAGAAGGTCAGGAGCTCATCGGCCTGCTTTGCCCACCAGGCCGCGGAATCCTTGATGGATTCGGCATAAAGCTTATTGTACTCTTCCCTGCCCTTGATATGGGCGGTTTTCAGCAACTGATCCGGTACCGGATAACGATCCTTCAATACGATTTCTTCTGCCATTTCTTTCAATTACCTCCCTTTGTTGTTGTTAGACAGCTTTTTGATTCTCCCTTCCCTAAGACAAGGAAGATGCAGGATGGAAACCTGCCTGACCTTTTAATATCCTTCTTCACCCCCAACCCGGCCGCCTCCGGCCGATCCTGTCCGAAAAGGGCCCCGGGAACGTTTTCCGTGTTCCGGGCCGTATCGGAAATCTCCCGCTTTTCAGCCTGGAAAGCGCCGGTGAAAGCCTTCGTTATCAGGGACCTTTCCCGCTTCGGTGAAACGGGACGGCGCCCCGCCCCCGCCCCGGGAAAACCGCCTTTCGCACCGGGATGGAAACGCCTCCGCCCCCCGTAATGATAACCGCCAGTGGGTATACCAAACTATGCTGAATGTCAAGCATAATTTCACGGCCGGCCGCCTCCGGCAGGAGGCGTTTCCCCGTTGCATCCCCTGGTATTTCATACCTTTTCGACGGACCGGGATCGCTTCTTTCCCCTGGAGGGGGGCCGGGCGCGCCGGACGCCCCCGGCGGGACGGAAACCGCCCCTTCGTTCCGCCGGGCATGCCCGCGGCCTCCCCGGCCGTTTTCCGGGGAAACGCCCAATCGCTGTTGCATTTTCGCAACACATTCTGTATCAATATGGCAAAATCTCCGCACCGGAGCCGCACCGGCACCTCGCCGGAAGGAACCGCGCGCGCCGTCGTCGCCGTGGACACCGCCGGTTACCCCGCCATTTACACGCCGGGCCTTTTCTGGTATGCATGTTGCTTTGAAATGGGGTTTGAAAAGGGCCGTTTCCAAAACGGCGGCGCCCGGGCGCGCCGGAGAGGCGGCCGGGACGAAACATCGGGAAGAGACATCAATATAGAGGAAAGGGGGGGAGCAGGGGGAAAATCGGGGAAAGGGCCTCAGGGTCCCTGCCGGCCCGGCCGGTCACTGAGGGCGCCCGTTTCAGGGACAGGAAGGTTTGAAAAAAGCGCTACAAGGCGGATCTCCCACGACATGCCCCGGGAGGTCCCAAAAAACGTTTTCACAAACAGGAGGAAAAATCAGAAATGAAGAAACTTTGGATCGTTTTGCTTTCACTGGCACTGGTGGCGGCGTTCTGCATGCCCGCCGCGGCCGTGGACGTGAAGTTCAGCGGCTCCTACTACGTGGCCGGTGATTATTACAATGACCTCAGCGCCGGCAATTCTTATTACACAGAAGGCGAGAATGCGGGCAAAAAAAAAGATGATCGGTCAACGGCCTTCTTCCGTCAGAGACTGCGCGTCCAGACGGAGTTCGTCGTATCCCCGGGCCTGTCCCTGATCACCCGTTTCGACGCCCTCGAGAAGATCTGGGGCGACAACAACTGGTCGGGGGCCCGCGGCAACACGTTCAGCCGTCCCCACAATATTACCAAAGATACCACCAAGGAGCAGGAGAACATCGAGTTCGAGCAGGCCTACATCCAGTACATGTCGAAAGTCGGCATCTGGTGGATCGGCTACGCCCCCCACGACTTCTGGGGGACCACCTTCGGCGACACCACCCAGACCCAGGCCCTGGTGCAGTGGATCCTTCCCCTGAACCAGAACTGGACCATCGGCGCCAAGTACTTCAAGACCTACGAGGGAAGCTCCTCGGCGTTCAACGGCGACCGGGGCATTGACGGCGACGACAACGCCTACGTCGGCATCGCCATGTACAAGAACGAGAACCTCGAAGGGGGCCTGAAGGTCGCCTATCGGCGGATCGCCAACTTCAAGGACGGCAATCATCCCGCCCTTGCTAAGCTTCCGCCTATGTATGATGAAGCCGTAATCGACGGTTGGCTCCTGACCCCCTACTTCAAGGGTCAGTTCGGTCCCGTCACCCTCCAGTCGGAGTTGGAGTACTGGAACGGCGACCTGGAATCCGACCTGTCCGGGGTTAGCGACGTGGATATGGAGATGTGGGCCTTCTACGCCGACGCCAAGGTGGACCTCGGACCGGCCTATGTGGGCGGCCGTTTCGTCTACGCCAGCGGCCAGGATTACGGCCGTACCAAAATCACCGGTTCCAACTTTGCCCCCTTCTGGGAAGCCTGCTGGGGCGGCGTGGACCTGCGCCAGACGCTGATCCTCTGGAACGACGACGTGACCAACTGGGTCGGCAACGTCTGGGGTCAGGGACCCGGCGTGAAGAACGCCTTCTTCTACCAGGTCTACGGCGGCTACAAGTGG
>JAGVTI010000327.1 GCA_019136935.1 Deltaproteobacteria bacterium | reverse complement strand
CTGGTATGAAGGCGGTCTCGATCCCGGCAGGCCGGAGATCCATTATTTCAAAGTCAAGACCTCGGAGGGCCGGGTTTTTATTCTGCGGTATTTATCCCTGTTTGATGCCTGGTCCATTCAAGGAAAAATTTAGAAACGCGTCTCGCGCCTTTTCACGGGAGAAAAGAGAGGCAACAAAATGACCCTCGCCACATTCCGCATCGCCCCCCGGTTCCTTCTGGTTCTCTTTGCATTTGCCGTTCTTGCCATGCCTTTGTGGGGGGCTTCCAGGTTCAGGCTGATCGATGAACGGTCATTCGGTGCCCCGCCGTCGGCGATCGGGTATGCCGAGTACGAGTATGCCGGGAAAATTATCAGCGTCATCACCGCCTCGCCGCAGTTTTTTGCCTTCAAAGTGGCCTATGCGAATCCGCCCAAGTCGGTGGAACGGTTCCATGAAGAGAACCCGGAGGCGCTGCTGACCGTGAACGGCGGTTACTGGGATCACCAATATCGGCCGACGGATCTTTGCGTGGCCGATGGGCGGGTCATAAAACCGGTCAATTCCATGAACCGTCACCATGGACTGTTTGCGGTCGGCCGTGACGGCGGGGTTGTGGTCCGGGATCTGAAAGGCCTTCCCCTCGGTGCGGATGAAGCGAAGTCTTTCCTCCATGCCCTGAAAAGCGGCCCCCATCTGGTCCGTAACGGGGAGGCGGTGAATTTAAAATCCACCAGCAAGGCCGCAAGAACGGTCATCGCCCGGGACAGCCGGGGTAATGTACTTTTCGTGATCAACAGGGCCGGAAAGATGACCTACGCGGCCATGGCCGATTTCCTGGTCAATACGCACCTCGATATTACCGAAGCCTTTAATCTCGATGGAGGTTTTTCAACCGGATTTGCCCTGGGCCGGGGAAGGGGCCGGATTTTGAAAGAGACCTGGGTGATCGCCGATGTCATTCAGATCGAGAGGAAAAAGGGGCGTTGAACAGGTCCGTGCCCGATGGGGGACAGTTCCCCCGGAGTATTTCGTTGACACCAGTCAGGCCTTTTGTGTAGTTTCTGCGGCAGAGAACCGTAAAACCGCGGCAAAGCCGCCGCGCCGGTCAGGGGCATGTCAGGCTGTGGCGGCCCGCGCGAATCGACGGCGGTTCCGTGAAGGAGAGGCGAGGCGGCCGGGCATGACAGGCCTGGGTCAGGAAGAAGGAGAAAAAGATAGAAGACATGACGGAAGGATCCCCTCGGAAAGGCGGGAAGTGCGAGATAATCAAGCGGGACCCATGGGAAGGCATGGTCGACCGGACGTTCATGGAGAGGGTGGGACTCGAAAACCTGACAGAAAAGCTCGATGACGCCATGAGACGGGGCAAGATTTTGAAAGACGGCAGCAAATCCTTTGTCTCGCTTGTTGCCATGGAGGGAAGGGAAGTGGTGGTCAAGGGGTACCACCACCTCGGATGGGTGCATTCCCTTCGGCACACTTTCCAGGGTTCGCGGGCGAAACGGGCGTGGAAGACGGCAAACCACCTGTGCGGCCTGGGGGTTACGACCCCCAGGCCGCTGGCCTATATTGACGAGTACCGGGGTTTTCTGCTTTGGAAATCCTATTTTATCTACGAATATGTTTCGGGACCGTCTCTGCAGGATTTTCTGGAAGATTCGGCCGTGCCTGAGAAACAGAAGCACCGCCGGATCGAACAGGTCATCGAGGTGCTGTCGCACTTGTCGGAACACGGCCTCAGCCACGGTGATCTGAAGCACACGAACATGATCTGTAACGGCGATGCGGTGGTCTTTATCGACCTCGACGCCTTGCGACAGACTTTTCCCATCGGCTTTTTGAAACGGCACCGCTACGAGAAAGACAAGGCTCGCTTCCTGAGGGATGTCAGGCTGTTCGAACGATAACGCAGCGCATCATGCCTCGTTAATCTTTTAGGCCCGGCGGCCGTCCCTATTGCTGGACCTGCGAAAGTCGAGTTAAGGATTTCTTTCTGTGGTCGAAATGATCCAAACGTGCATGCGACACCGTCTCATTGACGGGGGAGGGAGCGAAAGGAGATGAAGCTTTATTTTCGTCAAACGGAGCTGGGCGAAATCGGCATCGCGGAAATCGGCGGCAGCGTAACGAATGTCTATCTGGACAGGGGCGACGTTCCGCAGGATGCCGAAATCTGCGAAACGGACCTGATCCGGGAGGCGTTTCGCCAACTGGAGGCGTACCTTGCCGGTGATCTGAAGCGGTTTTCTCTGCCTCTCGCCCCTGCAGGCACGGAGTTCATGCGCAAGGTGTGGACGATTCTTGTCCGGGTTCCGTACGGAAAAACGGCGAGTTACAAGGATATTGCCGAGGCGGCCGGGAATCCCGGGGCCGCCCGCGCGGTGGGGCAGGCGAACAACAGAAACCCGATCCCTGTTTTTATTCCCTGCCACAGGATCATCGGGGCGAACGGAAAGCTCGTGGGGTACCGCGGCGGTTTGGATATGAAACAGAAACTGCTGGACCTGGAAAGGAGAGAGAAAACGGCTTAAACGCTCAATATTATTTTGATCAATCTCCGCACGAGCCGTGATCGCTTTCCGGCCTGTTTCAGAGCTGACGGTTTTTTTAGAAAGGAGGATTGATATGGGTGTCATGATGCAGGCCTTTTTCTGGAACTGTCCCCGTGAAGACCGGCGGGAATTCGATTGGTGGAACCATGTCCGTGGCCGCCTTCCCGGCCTTGCCCAGGCGGGCTTTACCGCTTTATGGCTGCCGCCCGTGCACAAGGCCGCCGATATTTCCGGGCCGTCCATGGGATACGATCCTTACGACTATTATGACCTGGGAGAATTCGACCAGAAAGGCTCCCGCAGAACTTGGTTCGGCTCCCGGACGGAACTCCTCGATCTGATCCGCACGGCCCATGATTGCGGTCTTGGGGTCATTGCCGACATGGTCATCAATCACAACAGCGGCGCCGACGAGGAGGAACTCAACCCGATCACGGGCCGGCTGCGCTGGACGCGGTTTAAACCTCGAAGCGGCAAGTTCCCGAGAGATTGGGAGTGCTTTCATCCCAACTCCTACGAGAGGTGGGACCAGGGCACCTTCGGCGACATGCCCGATCTTTCGCACCGGAATCCCTATGTCTTTGCGGAGATTTTGAAGCTTGCCCGCTGGCTGGTGGAGGAAATCGGCTTCGATGGCTTCCGCTACGATTTTGTGAAAGGCTACGGCGCGATGACGGTCGAGGCCATCCAGGAATACCGCTATATCCGGGACGGCAAGCCCTTCATCCCGTACGGTGTGGCCGAGCACTGGGACTGCGCGCATGCCATCGAAAACTGGGTGAATGTCACCAATTTTTCCAACGTGAACCCGGTGGACGCCTTCGATTTCCCCTTGCGCGAAATGCTCAAGGCCCTCTGCGACCAGGAGGGGTTCAGCCTTGGCGATCTGGCGACCTGGGAGACGCTCCTTCGGCATCAGCCGCAGACAACGGTGACCTTTGTGGAAAATCATGATCTTCGCGACGAAGGACGGCCCATCGTAAACGACAAGTTGCTCGCCTACAGCTATATCATGACCCATGAGGGTTATCCCTGTGTTTTCTGGAAAGATTATTACAACGCCGGTCTGGCCATGGGCACGACGCCTCACGGTATCGACGCCCTTGTCCGCGTCCACGAGCGTTATGCGGGCGGCAGAACGCAGACACTGTGGCTGGATGACCGGCTTTATATCATGCAGCGCAATGGATATGGGGATCAACCGGGGCTGGTCTATGTGTTGAACAATCGCCCGGACTGCTGGAATGGGGCCTGGGTGACCACTCAGTGGCGGAATGCGGAATTCCTCCCGGTGGCGTGGTGGAGCGAAAGCGATCCGGGGAGGCCTATGAATCAGGCATCTCAAGGCGATGCCCGTGCCCAGTTCTGGGCGCCACCCCGCGGATACGCCGTGTATGCACCGCAGGCATAGGGCGGGGGCGAATCGTTCGACATTGCGGCTACAGCCCCGAAACGATTTCTTCAAGAATTTCTCACGCCCTTGCTGATTTTCGTCAGGGAGAGTGGAAATTGTGTTTGACTTGTGCCTTGAAAGTCCCTACCCTTTCTTGGAAATTCCGCCGAAGCGGAAGGGTTGTCTCAGACAAGGGAACCCACGGAGATGGGTCGAATAAAGGATATCATGCGAATCGTGCGTTTCACGGCCAAAATGATGCGATACCTGTGGGCAGGCCCGTATACCCTTTTGGGGCTTCTGCTGGTGCCGGCCGCGCTCCTGGGCGGTGCAACCGTGCGCCCCAGCGGGGGAACCCTTGAAGTGGCCGGCGGGCGATTCGGTGCATGGATTACCCGTCTTCCCCCGTGTTTCCGGTTTTGCGCGATTACCATCGGTCATGTCATCCTGGGTGCCGACCCGGCGTCGCTTATTGCCCACCGGCGACACGAGCGCATTCATGTGCGCCAGTACGAGCGCTGGGGTGTTCTTTTCATCCCGTTGTACTGCGCCTCGAGCCTTCTGCAGTTTTTCCGCGGCCGCGACCCCTATCTCGAAAACCGTTTCGAACGGGAAGCCTGTTCGTGTGGTTCATGTCCGGGAAAGGTTTCCGAATCTCCCGTGCCGGGGACGGGCAAACGGCTGCGGTGTTTTCATTTTAACCATGTCAGGCCCCGGATTCCCGGATAGGGGGTGCGATTTTTACGTAAAAAGTTTCACACAAGGCGGAAATCGGATCGATAAGGATGTTTCTCTTTATGGAAAAGGAGATCGCAGATGAGTCAAATACTGATCGGTAAAGGCGAGCGTCCGGTCAACCTGCTTGCGAAATACGGAAACCGTCATGGTCTGATCGCCGGCGCCACGGGAACCGGGAAGACCATTTCACTGCTGGTTTTGGCGGAAGGCTTTTCACGCCTGGGTGTGCCGGTTTTCATGGCGGATGTGAAGGGGGATGTTTCCGGTTTGGCCATGGCGGGGACGGCCGACGAAAAGATCCGGCAGCGCGTTGCCCAGATCGGCATCGAGGGCTTTACGCACGAAGCGAGTCCCGTATTATTCTGGGATTTATACGGGCAGAAGGGGCATCCCGTCCGTACCACCATCAGCGAAATGGGGCCTGCCCTGTTGGCAAGGATCCTGGGGGTCAACGATACCCAGGCGGGAATGCTTGAGATTGCCTTCAAGATGGCGGATGACCAGGGGTTGCTGCTTCTCGATCTCGATGACCTGCGGGCACTCCTGGGGTTTGTTGCGGAAAACCGCACCGAAATTTCGAAGCAGTACGGTCTGGTCAGCACCCAGTCCGTTGCCGCCGTCCAGCGGGCGCTGCTTTCCCTGGAAAGGGAAGGCGGAGAATTCCTGTTCGGAGAGCCTGCACTGGAACTGTCTGACCTGATGCGAACCGACATGAGCGGCCGCGGCATCATCAATATTCTGAAGGCGGACCAGCTGATTCTGAAACCGCGGCTCTATTCCAGTTTCCTCCTGTGGCTTCTGTCGGAGCTGTTCGAGAATCTTCCCGAGGTGGGGGATTCGGACCGGCCCAAGCTGGTATTCTTTTTCGACGAAGCCCATCTTCTGTTCGACGACGCGCCGCCCATCCTGCGGCAACGGGTGGAGCAGGTGGTGCGGCTGATCCGTTCGAAAGGCGTGGGGGTGTACTTCTGTTCCCAGTTTCCCGACGATGTTCCCGGCGAAATTTTGGGGCAGCTCGGCAACCGCATCCAGCATGCCCTTCGGGCCTATACACCGCGGGACCAGAAGGCGGTGCGCACCGCCGCGGAAACCTTTGTCGCGAACCCCAAGTTTGACGTTGCCCAGGTCATCTCCCAACTCGGTGTCGGCGAGGCCCTGGTTTCCACGCTCCAGGAAAAAGGGGTTCCGATGCCGGTGGAGCGGACCCTGATCTGTCCGCCCAGGTGCCGGATGGGGGCGATAACGCCCGAAGAAGAGGCCCTGGTCCGGTCGCGTAGTCCCCTGGGCGGGAAGTACGATACCCCTGTGAATCGTGAGTCCGCCTACGAAATCATCAGCCGCCGGGCCGTATCTCGGGCGGAAGAAGCGCCGCCGGTGCCGTCCCGGGCGGAGAAACCGGGAGAGGAGCCGGGCCCGCGCGGCGGAATGCTGGGGGAACTCCTGTGGGGGACCAAGAGCCGCGAAGGCATGGTACAGGCCCTGGCGAAACAGGCCGCCCGGACCGTCGGCAGCCAGATCGGCCGCCAGATTCTGCGGGGTGTCCTGGGGGGCATATTGGGCGGATCGCGCCGCCGTTAGATGGCGGCTGGGGGTTGAATACAACTCGGCGTCGGCGCTTTTGGGGCGGCCCCTTTTTCATATCCCTTTCCTGTACCGTCCCAACCGCCTTCCATCCCGGCTGGAGACCTGATCGCCATCGGCCGGTTTGTCTGCGGCCTGTTTCGGTCTCATCCCACCCAGTGTACGAATTCGTCCAGATGCGCCCTTTTCCGTTCAAAATTGTTGATCTCATGCGCGAGGTCGGGGTAGCCCAGGGCAATTCCCACGACGATCCGGCGATCCTCCGGAATGGAGGCGATCTCCCGGATCAGGTCGGGGTATTGGACCGCCGCCGCCATGATCAGGGTGCCGAGGCCTTGCCCGTGCGCCAGCAGGCAGAGGGTCTGGACGATAAGCCCGATATCGAGCATGGCGTACTCCACGGCGTTGTCCTTGTGGATGGTCGGCACGATCAGGCAGGGGGCGTCGAAAAGGTACGCCATCTTGATCCGCAGCTTGCGGCGCGCGTCGGTGTCGCGGCGGGCGATGCCCAGGGAATCGTAGAGTCTCCGTCCCATATCGTTATACCGGAGCCGACAGGCGTCGGGCCAGGATTCAGGCATCGGTATGTCGGGGGTCGATGGCGTGTCATCGATCAGCAGCCGCTGATTCGCTTCCTTGAACCGGACCAGCGACTCCCCGGTGATGACGTGAAAATTCCACGACTGGGTATTGCCCCAGGACGGCGACCAGCGCGCTGCCTCGAGAATATCCCGGATCACTTCAGGGGAGATGTCCTTGTTCAGGAATTTCCGGATGCTCCGCCTGCCCTTCACCGCCGCTTCGATATTCATTTCGCTCTCCTTTGTGATGCGTGTTGTCTTTTTTGATCCCTCTACCACATGTTACGCCGGATTTCTGCAAAAATCGCGTGTCTGCACGGGGGAAATCCCGCCGGGAAGACGGGCCGTGTTCCGAGAAATGAAGTCTGTTTTTTATGGCATTTTCTTTTCATCTCCCTTACCATTCGAAATATCAGGCAGGCGACTGTTCTCAAAGGTGATTTGCGTGAGCGTTTTCTTTCTGGCGGGGAGGTGCGGATGAAACGATGGATGAAAGTCGTGATCGGGCTGGCGGTTTCCCTGGTTCTTTTTGCCGTGGCGGGTTTTTTCGCGGTCCCCCCCATTGCCAAATCGATCATGGTGAAGAAATTGTCGGAGGAACTGCGTCGGGACGTCATGATCGATACCATCACCTTCAACCCCTTCCGATTCTGCCTGACCGTAAAAGGTTTGGCCGTTCGGGAACGGAGCGGGGGGGAGACGTTTTTTTCCTTCCAGGAGCTTTTCCTCAACCTGGAGGGCATGTCGCTCTTCAGGCGTGCCGTCATCGTCGACGAAGTCAAACTGACGTCTCCCTACGTTCATCTGGTCCGAAATCAGGACGGGTCCTACAACTTTTCGGATCTCCTTGCGGGAAAAGGAAAAAAGGAGCCGGAAAAGAAGAACGAACGCCCCTTTTTCTTTTCACTCAATAACATCGCTGTCTTGAATGGGAAAATTGTTTTCCTGGATGGGCCCCGTTCTACCCGTCATCTCGCCGAAAAAATCCAGATCGGTCTCCCCTTTGTTTCCAACATGAGCTATGATACCGACACGTTCGTCAAACCATCCTTAAGCGCCGTCATTAATGGAACCCCCTATGAGCTGAAAGGCCGGACGAAACCCTTCAAGGCCTCCCGCCGGACGGAATTCGATATTCAATTCATCGACCTGGATGTTCCCTTCTATCTGGCCTACATTCCCAAGAAGCTGAATTTCCGGCTTGTTTCGGCGAATCTGGACGTCGATGCAAAGCTGGTGTTCCGTCAGATCAACGGGGGAAAGCAGTTCTTGATGCTGTCCGGGAATACGGCGCTGAAAGAAATCGCCGTGGATGATCTGGCGGAAAAGCCGCTCCTGCGCCTTCCATCCATCCGGGCGGCGATGGCCGGTGTCATGCCTTTGACCGGAGAGATTCATCTTTCGAAGCTGGTCGTCGATTCTCCGGAGCTTCATGTGCGCCGTGACGCCAGGGGCAGGCTTAACCTCCTGTCCCTGTTTCCCGAAGAGGAAGAAAAGACGGAGGAACCGGGAGGCTATAAGGCCGTGGTGGATATGGATTCTCTCCTGGTTGGGAAAGGGACGGTTCATTACGAGGACATGAAGCCGGCCGAGACGGTTAAACTGATGCTTTCAGAGATTCAGTTCACGGGTCTTAACCTGTCCACCGCACCGGGAAGGGAAGGAAGTGCCGCTCTCACGCTGGCCCTTCCGAAAAAGGGATCGGTCGACCTGGCAGGGCCGGTCGTTCTTTCGCCGTTTAGGGCGAAACTGGAAACGGATGTCCGGGGACTGGATATCCCGCTGTTTCAACCCTATATCGGCGAGGTTCTCAATGTGCGGGTGACAGGCGGCCGGGGCGGAACCCGCGGCAGTCTTATCCTGGATACCGCAGACAGGAAACTGAAGGCCGGCTACACGGGAAGCTTGTTCCTGACCCGCTTTGCCGCCATCGATTCCGTTCAGGCCGACGATCTTCTGAAGTGGAGGACGCTCTATCTGAATGGCGTCGATATCGGATACGATCCCCGGCGCGTTCATATCCGGGAAGTCGCCTTGGCCGACTTCTACAGCAGGATCATTGTCAACAGGGACGGAACGCTGAACCTGCAGAACCTGGCCAGGGAGGAAGAGGAGGGTGGGGATGCCGGGGGGCCTAAAGCGGCGAAAGGCCATGATAAAACCGCGGAACCCGAACCGAGGAAAAAAGGAGCCGGCGATATCCGAATCGGTGCCGTAACTCTCCAGGGCGGCGAAATCGATTTCCTGGATACCAGCATCACCCCTCATTTTTCCGCGAGGCTCCTGGAGATGGGAGGCCGTGTCTCGAACCTCTCCTCGGCGGAAAAGGCGAAGGGAGACGTCGTTCTCCGGGGACGGCTCGACGGCTACGCTCCCCTCGAAATCACGGGAAAAATCAATCCCTTGAAAAAAGATCTCTATGTGGACCTGAAAGCGGTGTTCAAGGATATGGAATTGAGTCCCGTGACTCCCTATTCGGGCAGATACGCCGGCTACGAGATCCAGAAGGGAAAACTTTCCTTCGACCTCAAGTACCTCATCGATCACAGGAAGCTCGATTCGACGAATGTCGTGTTCGTCGACCAGCTTACCCTGGGAAACAAGGTGGACAGCCCCGATGCCACGAAGCTTCCCGTCGCCCTGGCCGTTTCCCTCCTGAAGGACCGCCATGGCCAGATCAAGCTCGACATCCCCGTTTCCGGGAGCCTCGACGATCCCCGGTTCAGCGTCTGGCGGATTGTGGTTCAAGTCGTCGTGAATCTCCTTTCGAAGGCCGCGACGGCTCCCTTCGCGCTCTTGGGGTCCCTTTTCGGCGGTGGAGAGGAACTCGGTTACGTCGAGTTTGATTACGGACAAGCCGCCCTGGGGGAGGAGAATCTGAAAAAGATCGGCATATTGACCAAAGCCTTGAGCGATCGTCCCGCCCTGAAAATCGACCTGGAAGGGTTTGTCTATGCCGAACGGGATCGGGAGGCGATGAAAAAAACGGCCTTTGACCACAAACTGAAGGTACAGAAACTGAACGATGTCGCCCGGGGCGATAAGCGTGCCGTGAAACTCGGCGAGATCGTCATCGGAGACGCCGAATACGAGAAATACCTGAGAGAAGCCTACAACGCGGAAAAATTTCCCAAGCCCAGAAATATCATCGGCTTGGCGAAGAAGCTCTCCGTTCCGGAAATGGAGAAGTTGATCGATACCCACCTGGATATAAAGGACGACGATCTGCGCCTGCTTGCCGGTCAGCGTGCCATGAATGCCCGTGACGCGATTCTCGCCTCTGGGGAAGTGACGGCCGATCGTGTTTTTATCGTCGAATCGAAATACATGACGCCGCCCGTAAATGAGAAACTGAGAAAAAGCCGTGTTGATTTTCACTTGAGATGACGCATAGTTGACCGTTCGTTCCCCGTCATTGCGGTCCGGCTTTTTCCCGGGGGCGGCAAAGCGCCGGAGTTTTTCGGTCTTTGCCCTTGCATCTGCGGGATGGATGCTTATTATGAATGATAAAGAAAGACGTAACGCCGGCCATTGTTGATCAGGATGATGTAAAAAGAATGGATGCCGGGTTCTTAACATCAGAAAGGGGTGACAGCAGAAGCTAGAACCGACGATGGCAAAATAAATGCTTGGGTTTCTTCCTGAATAGGGAAGAAAAACGGCGAAACGGTGACAGCAAAACGTCACGGTAGAGTCTACTCTGGGTAGAAAAAGGATCGCGGGCGTTACGTCTTTCATTCCTTCTTTAAGAATTTGCGAAGCCGTAAAAAGTCGGTTTCCTCTCTTCCGGCCGATGTGGCGGAACGGGGATGCATGTCGTTTCCGTGGTCCTATTTGTCGTTTCGACCGCAGGGAGAAATCTTAAAGTGAACGTGTTTCAGTGCATTAAGATTTCCCGCATTCGTTCGAAATGGCATTTTTGCAATGGTGACACGGCCTCCCCGCGGGAGGAAATTTTCGACTTTTTACGAGGGCGTCCGGGTCCGGGTTAAAGAACGGTTTTGCGGAGACAGGAAACGCCGTATCAACGATCACGGCGATCAAAATCTTTTCTTTTCTCATTCCTCCAACGTGAAAATCAGTATTCGACGGCATGCGTTGAAGAACTGCCGTTTCCGGCCGGTTTTCCCAGCAGCGGGGATGAATCAATCAGCATGAAATGGGGAAAAGGGAGATGTCGGCGAAAAAATTTTGGGTTGTCCTGGCGATGGCCTGTTTGATCGCCACTCCGGCCTGGCCGAATGATCAGGTACGCCAAGGTGGCCGGGAAACGGTGCAGGGTTTCAAGAAAATGGGAACGGAGACGGGCCGTGCCATCAAGGAAGGGGGCAGGGAGGTCGGCCGGGGCTTCAAGAAAATGGGGGAGGGGGCCGGCCAGACCGTCAAGAAAAAGGGGCGGGAAGCCGGTCAGGAAGTGAAGAAAGCCGGCCGGACAGCGGGACGAAAGGTGACGAAGGCGGGCCGGTCAATCGGCGACTGGTGCCGGGATGCGTATGCCGGGACGATGAAACACCTCGACCGGCTCGGGAAAAACATCCGGGGTTATTTCCAGGGGAAATGACGATCCTTGCGGCGAGGTGACGGGCCGTTCCGGAAAACCGGCTATGATCGGGTTGTTTCCTCCGGGATCAGTTCGAAAACAAAGCGTCCCACCGCGAACCGGGTGACGATCTTGACGGGACGCTTCTTTTCGTCGTCCCCGAACCAGACCATGAGATTCTGCGCATCCTTTCTTCCCAGGGCGTTGCCCAGTTGTCCGGGAGCGGGCATGACGAGGAAGGCATCGTAGCTTTTCCCTCCGGCGGAGATCCTTTCCTTCCGCAGGACCGAGGCCCGTGAGCGGATGAGCTTCTTGCCGTCCGTGATCGGAATATCAATGACACGGCCGGTTTTTAAATCCTTCGTCCGCATGACAAACAGGAAAGACAGGGGATCGAATGTGCCGGGGATGATCGTGACGCATCTTCTCTTCTCTCCGCCGTTTTGGTAAGTTGCCTCCATCCTGTCCCAGTCGAACCCGACCCGGATGTTCCGTGGGTGTGTGCCCGTGTCGCTTTTCACGTAAGCGAGGGTCCTGGTCATATGCCGGTCGGTGTAGGATTCCTGGATTTCCCTCACCCGGTAGAACCAGTTTACGCGATCGTTTGTGGTGGTGCGCATGATGAAGTGGTACGACGGTACATTCTTGTAGCCGTTGCCCGGCAGCACTTCTATGGTGGCACGGCCGACGGCGATTCCCTCCCAGCTTACCCGGTATGTCAATTTCTCGCCGACATCAAAAGGAAAATTTTGTTCTGAAGGGGCGGAATGGGCGGATCCGATACCGAAGAGAAAAAGAAAAAGCAGGATAAGAAAAATACGAGGCGGCCGGTTTAATCTGCCGGTAATAGGGGAGCTCTGTTCCATAATACGCCTCATACTCCCAAAATGACAAAGAAGATCATTCCTTATCGATGATGGTATCCGCCATCCCAGTGTTGGCCGCCGTGTCCACGATCGTATCCATACCCGCCGTGTCCATGCCTGTATCCATGCCCGTATCCGTTTCCCCGTTCGTACCATCCATATCCTCCGCGGTCTTCCCGGCCGGGGGCGAAGCCGACGTAGCAACCCTGGACGGACAGAAGCACAACAGCGGCGCTGATTCCCAACAGGAGTATTTTTTTCACGTTTTCACCTCTTTTCCTGTCACCGGGTTTTGCGAATTTAACCCCTCATGCCCGTATTTCACTTCACACTGTAGCCGCGTCCTTCCAGGCAGGCGCCCAACGCCCGCTGGTAGTCACTGCGTTTCTGTGCCGCCTGAGATTCCGGTACGCCTCCCAAAGGGAGGGTCGGATCGTAACCGGTCTGGTCCACGGCCCAGCGATGGCAGGCATAACGGTCGTCGTCCTGCTGTTTTTCGCTCTGGCCCCGGGCCGGGTAGCTGTAAAGCCAGTCCGCCTCGGGAGAATCTTCGCTGATTTCGTTTTTCGGCGGATCGGTCACGATGTAACCCCCGCCGGAGTAATAGGTGTAGTAGGTTTCATTCGCATAATAGTAGGGGACGCCACCCACCCACAGGGTCGTGTAAAAAGGAGGAAGAAAGGGAATGACCAGGCCGATCGGGGGCGAGACGATGGTGAAATAAGCGCCGAAGGGCCGGTACCAGACGCCCTCCCAGAAGTAATAGGGTGCACGGTGATGGTAGACCGTGTGGTAGCCGCGGGGCAGGGACCTCACGTAGTGACCGCGGGCCGGGTAATAGCGGTTATGATGATAACGCGTATCCCATCCGCGACGATAACCGAGATAGCGGTCCTCGCTTCGGTTCCAGTTGTAGGACCGGGTCACGTGCCTGTCAGCTTGAAGCCCGCGGTTTCCGGGTCGGTTCCGGACCGTGTCCTGACTGCTGCGGACGCTGATTTGGCTCCGGCCGGTCCGGGGAGGCGGACTGGTCCACCGGGTGTTCTCCTGCCGGTTCCGGGTTCCCGGATTGCTTCCCCGGATGTTCCCCTGCCGGCTCCAGTTTCTGTCCGTATCGTGCCTGCCGCCTGGATTCTGCCAGGTCTGGGTTCCCGGATTGCTTCCCCCGGTGCGTCCATGGAGCCCGCCCCGGTTTTCCGCAAACACGGGATGGGATAGTCCGAGTAAGACCAGCAGGACAAGTCCCAGGGTAAAATATGAATTGGTTTGCCGATGACATGTCATGGCCGTCGCCTCCTTTTTTGCGAAGATTGACTTAAGCATAGCAGGTTATTTCACGCTGTAACCGCGGCCTTCGAGGCAGGCCCCGATAGCGCGCCGGTATTCGGAAGCCCTTGCTTCCATCCGTTCCGACCGCTGCTGATCACGGTTTTCATGCTCCACCTCGATCCGCCGGGCGGTCGACGCTCTTGCCGAGTCCGATGCGAGGCCGGTCATGGCCCCGATGGCTCCGCCGATCAGCGCCCCCTCGGGAGCGTGATGGTGGCCGCCGATGATGGCACCCAGCAGGGCTCCGGTAAAACCAAGGAACGCCGTGTCATGGCCGACGGGTGGAACCGGTTCCACCCGGACGTGGCGTTTTACCGGCAGCGGCGGCAGACTCGGGTCGTATCCGGTTTTTTCCATGGCCCACATGTGGCATTCATAACGGTCACGGTCCAATCGCATCGGGGACTGCCCTTCACGGGGATACACGAAAATCTGCCCGGGTTGTGCCATCCGGGTGCTTTCATCGTTTCCCGACCACGGATCTGCCTGTCCCCGCAGGGGAGCCGCAATCACCAGGGCCAGGATGAGTGCCGTCAACAGGAAAATGATTCCGGCATCCCTGCCCGATTTCCATCTTTGCGAAGGGAGTATCCTGGTCTCCTCCTTGTATCTTGCCAGTTTCATTATTATTTTGCCTCCGTTTTTTGCAGCGCATGACCCATGAGCGAGGGGCATGCCGTGACGATTTTTTGTTTCATTCATACAGATGAGCGCAAGGGATGTGCCAACTCAGGTGAGTCGCCCATAGATCAAATATATTGATTGATTACGATCAGTCAAATGAAGGCGGGGTAGGGATTATAGACCCTTGGGCCGGGTACTAAGTATGCAGAATGGATATTAAGTATCCGAACGAGATGGTTTCTGTCACCACGGAAGGGGAGAATTCCTAACCTTGTTCTTCTTTCAGCCGCTCGGCGATGAGTTCCCGGAGCCGGACCTTGTTGATCTTGCCCACGGCGGTGACGGGCAGCTCGGGCAACAGTTCGAGGCGTTCGGGAAGTTTATAGCGGGCGATCCGGCGGTCAGACAGCAAAAAATCGTTCAATTCGGCCAGGTCGAACGATTCCCCTTCACGGGCAACGGCAAACAGGGCCGCCCGTTCGCCCAGAACCGGGTCTGGCATGGCGACGTAGGCGCACAGGCGGATTTTCGGAAAAGCCAGGATGTGGTTTTCCATTTCCTCGGCGCTGATCTTTTCCCCTCCCCGGTTGATGGTATCCTTGCTGCGGCCTTCGACGATGAGGTTTCCGCTTTCATGGAGGCGGCAGAGATCTCCGGAACGGTAGAAGCCGTCGGCGTTGAAGGCCCTGAGATTGTACTCCGGCGCGTTGAAATAGCCCCGGATGGTATAGGGTCCCCGGCAGATGAGCTCGCCGATCTCCCCGGGTTTCACGTCGTGGTCCTGCGCGTCGACAATGCGGAATTCATCGCCGGGAGACATGGGTCTGCCCTGAGTGAGCCAGGAGATCTCCTTCGGGTCATCCGGACGGGTCCAGAAAAGGGGACCCTCCGCCATGCCGAGGACCTGCTGTATTCCCGCACCGAGAAGGGGGCGGACCCTCCGGGCCGTTTCTTCGTTCAATTTTGATCCCCCGACGTGGAACGTCTGAAGCGAGGAGAGATCGTAACGTGACAGGCCGGGATGGTTGAGCAGGTTGATGACGATGGCCGGCACCGCCGGCACCGTCGTGACCCTTTCCTGCTGGATGAGATCGAGGATCGCATCCGGCGCGGGCGACGAAGACAAGACCACCCGGCCGCCTTTGAGAAAAACGCCCTGCCAGCCAGGGCAGGCGGTGGCGAAGTTGTGCGTCATGGGAATGGCGACGAGGTAGACCGTATCCTTTGAAAAACCGCAGATATCGCTGTTCCGGAGGGCATTGTAATAGTAGTCGTTATGCGTCCGGGGGATCAGCTTGGGAATGCCTGTCGTGCCGCCGGAGAGCTGGAAGATGGCCGGTTCATAGGGATCGGGCCGCAGGTCGGCGAAAATCGCCTTCCCATCGATGCGCTCCTCGATAGGGTCGTTCAGGAGCTTTTTCAGGGGAAGCATCCCTTCCGGAACCTCGTCGGCTAAAACGAAGACGTTTTTCAGCGACGGCGCCTTGGTACGGACTTCCGCGGCCAGGCCCGGATAGTCGAATTTTGCGTAGATACCCGGAATGGCGTAGCTTTTTACGGCGGCGAATTCGGCGAAAAAGGAAATTTCGGCCAGGCGATGGGCCGCCAGGGCCATGATGGGGATCACGCCGATTTTGACGGCGGCGAAATACAGGTACAGGGTTTCCGGGCGGTTCGGCATCTGGAGGATCATCCGGTCCAGGGGGCGGTGTCCCAGTGCGGCGAGATGCAGGGCCAGGCGGTTTACCTTTCGATGCAGCTCCCCGTAGGTGGTGTGTTCTCCGTTAAAAGAGACCGCAATCCGGTCGGGCCACTGAACCGCCGCCTCCTCGATAATCGAGGCGAGGGGCTTTTCTTGCCAGTAGCCGGCCTTTCGATATTGTTCCCGGAATGAAACGGGCCAGGGGGTGAAACCGTCCATGATCGTCTATTCTCCTTTATTTGGAGAGACAGCGCCTGTTTTTCACGAAAAAAGCGGACCGCTGTCCCTGTTGCTGTCCCTTTCCTGGACTTTTCCAGCGCGAAAGGCAACGGCAGCCCCGATGAAATCGCGGAACAGGGGGTGGGGGTCCGTCGGGCGCGATTTGAATTCCGGGTGGAACTGGCAGCCCAGGAACCAGGGATGATCCTTGATCTCGACGATTTCCACGAGCTTCCCGTCCGGCGAGGTGCCGGTGATCCGCAAACCGGCCTTTGAAAGCGTTTCCCGGTATTCGTTGTTGAATTCGTAGCGGTGCCGGTGCCGTTCCGAAATGGCTTCGCTGCCGTAGGCTTCGGCGGCAAAGGATGAATGGACCAGCGCGCAGGGATAGGCTCCCCGGCGCATGGAGGCACCCTTTTCCGTGACGTGCCTCTGTTCCGGCAGCAGGTCGATCACGGCGTAGGACGTCTTTTCATCGAATTCGGAGCTGTTGGCTCCCTCGAGCCCGCAGAGGTGGCGGGCGAACTCGACGACGGCCATCTGCATGCCCAGGCAGATGCCGAAAAACGGGATCCTGTTTTTCCGGGCGTGTTCGATGGCGAGAATCATGCCTTCGATCCCGCGGGAGCCGAATCCGCCGGGAACCAGGATGCCGTCCGCTTCCGCCGGAAGCGAAGAGGTCCCCTCCTGTTCGATTTTCTCGGCATCCACGAAGAGAAGGTTCACCCGGCAGGTATTGGCGATGCCGCCGTGGGCCAGGGCCTCGTTCAAGCTCTTGTAGGAGTCGGTCAGGTTGACGTATTTGCCGACGATGGCGATGGTGACTTCCGTCCGGGGATGGGCCACCTTTTCCACGACGTCCTCCCACGCTTCCAGGTGTGGCTGGCCCGTCCAGATGTTCAGGAGATCGATGATCTTTTCGTCCAGCCCCTCCCGGTGATAGATCAGGGGGACTTCGTAGATGCAGGTCACGTCCTTGGCGGTAAAGACCGCCGCCACCTCGACGTTGCAGAACAGGGCGATCTTCGCCTTGATCTCCTCGGTGAGGTAGTTTTCCGTCCGGCACAGGAGGATATCGGGCTGAATGCCGATTTCCCGGAGGGCCTTGACGCTGTGCTGGGTCGGCTTGGTCTTGACCTCTCCCGCCGTCTTGATCAGGGGGACCCAGGTCAGGTGGATGAAAATGGCGTTTCCTTTTCCCACTTCGTTTCTGAACTGGCGAATGGCCTCGAGAAAAGGAAGGCTCTCGATGTCGCCGACGGTGCCGCCGATTTCGATGATGGCCACATCGTAACCTGCCGCCGTATCGCGGATGAAATCCTTGATTTCGTTGGTGATGTGGGGAATGACCTGGACGGTTTTTCCCAGGTAGTCCCCCCGTCTTTCCTTGTTGATGACGGAGTAGTAGACCTGTCCCGTCGTCAGGTTGTTGCGTTTTCCCATCCGGGTGGAGACGAACCGCTCATAGTGTCCCAGATCGAGGTCCGTTTCCGCACCGTCGTCGGTGACGAAGACTTCCCCGTGCTGAAAAGGACTCATCGTGCCGGGATCGACGTTGATGTAAGGGTCGAGTTTCTGGTTGGTGACCTTGAGACCCCGGCATTCCAGGATGGCCGCGATCGAGGCCGCGGCAAGGCCCTTTCCCAGGGAGGACAGGACCCCTCCCGTGACGAATATGTATTTTGTTTTCATATCCGTTTCCTT
Organism: Deltaproteobacteria bacterium; assembly: GCA_019136935.1. Taxonomy (GTDB): domain Bacteria; phylum Desulfobacterota; class Syntrophia; order Syntrophales; family JAAYKM01; genus JAAYKM01. The sequence continues at coordinate 2,680 of JAGVTI010000327.1, read as the reverse complement.
ATCCCTCCGTTTTGATCGGGATTGCTTCCAGGGACTGCCTGATCTGTCCGGCGATGACTTCCACGGGTTCCCCGAGGAGAACCTCCAGGGGGATCCGTTCCAGGTACTGGTCCGTCCAGGGCAGGTTGTATTCGTTGATCAGGTTCTTGAGATCGTTGAACCGGGGGCCCATCACGGTGATGCGCTCTTTCGGGGACAGGCGTTCCTCGAACCGGACATGAATGAGCAGAAGATGGCCGATCATGTTCCCTTCTTTTTTGAGTGGAATGACCACGATGGATGCGCCGTCCGATTTTCCGCGGCCGATATAGAGGTTCCCCGTGCTGACAATGGTTCTTTTCGTTCCCATGAGACGGCCCGATCTTTCCACCCGAGACGTCATCTGCAGCGAAACGCCGCCGCGGGTTTCAATGGAAATGGTGGTCTCTTCCTTCGGATTTCCCTCCGCATCCAGATGGTCGATTGTGTAGAGGGTGTAGCCTTGGATCGCGGCGATGGCGGGTTGGATGCGGTTGAGGTCAGGACCCGGTCGGAGAAGGAGAACTCCTTCAGGAGATCGAAGAGAACGCCGGAAAGGGGCCGTTCCTTCCGGCTGGTGCCGACGGTGACGGTCTTGGCCTGGTGGCGGATGGCGTCGACGGGCCGGGACAGTTCGTCGATGGCACATCCCAGAGAAACGTCCAGGAAATCGATGGGGGAAAGCAGGTCATCCTGCCCCTTGAAATCATAGGCGTAATCTTCCAGGGGGAGGTGGCCGGTGGTATATTTCAGAAGGAGGACAATATCGGAGATGGTCTTGGTGCCGGCGAAGCGAAAGGCTCCCTGGTTGCGCTGTTCGTGGAATCGCCGGGAAAAATCCCGGATCAACCTGCGGAATTCGCGGTCTGCAATCTTTTCGTACAGGGACCAGTGCTGTTTTTCCTGTTCGACCATCCGCTTGTTGAGTTCGCTGCGGAACTGACGGAGGAACAGGGCATCCTCGTCGATGCTCAAGGCGGCGTAGAAGCCGAAGAGATGTCCCGCCACCGTGTTCAGAATGACGGGGAGGGGAGCCTTTCCCCGGGGCAGCTTGATGACCCCGTCGGCCAGATCGTCGAAACGGTCTTCCCCCTCCTCGGTGAACACGACGACTTTCGCCTTGTGGGCCTTGAAGATGGCGACGTCCTTGACGATATCCCCGATGACGGTTTCCGGGTTTCCGGCGCCGCAGACGATGATCAGCGGTTCCGCCGACAGATCGATATGTTTTTTGTTTTCCACGATGTCGGAAGAAATGGTCTTGTAACAGAGCTCGCTCAGTTTGATCCGGATTTCATCCGCCGCGGCCTTGTTGGGACCGCTTCCGACGACGGCCCAGTAGCTTTTCTGCTTGGAAAGCCGCTGCGCGGCTTCACAGATCTCATCCTTTTTATCGAGGACCCGGTTCATCAGGCGTGGCGCTTCCTCGAGGACGGCCAGTTCCCCGGCGATTTCCTCCTCCGTCAGGCATCCCGTAATGGAGGCAAAGGACAGGGCCAGGACATGGCCGGCGATGATCTGGGAATAAAAAGCCTTGGTCGAGGCGACGGACATTTCGATGTCCCGGCCGTCGCTGGTGTAGAAAACACCGTCCGCCTTGGTCGTGATATCGGACTGCCGCCGGTTGACGATGGCGATGATGGAAGCGCCCCGCTCCCGTGCCATGGTGACCGCCCGGTTGGTATCCGTCGTGGTGCCGGACTGGGTGATGGGGATGACCAGGGTATCCGATAAATCCTGGGCGAGGGAAAAACCGCTCAATTCGGACGCCACGCCGGCCGTGATCCGGATGTCCGCGTCCTTGAGACAGCGGCTCATGGCGTCCCCGATCGCCTGTCCGGCGACCGCCGCCGTACCGTGCCCGATGATGATGATGTTGCGGATCCTGCGACGGACGAGTTCATCCCGGACTTTCCCGGGTAGAACGTCGGGGCCTAGGTTGAACGATACTTTTTTGCGCCCCTCCTGATTCTGACCGATCCGGTACTTGCCAAGGAGGGTCTTGCGGATGGACTGGGTCGATTCGGATATTTCCTTGAGGAAATAATGGCTGAAGTTGCCGCGGTTGATGTCCCGGGTCGTGATCTCCGCTTTCTGGATGTGATCCGGATTCAGCGGAAGGGGGGTGCCGTTGTAGAAGAGGGCGGTGATTCCCTCCAGACCGCCGGCGCTTTCGTGGTCCAGGATGAAGAGTTGCCCCGTCGTTTCCGGCCTGTCCGGGTCCGCAGGTATTTCCCCGTTGATCTTGATGAAGAAGGGGGTCCGCTCGACGAGTCCGTACAGTTCCGAGGAAAAGAGGTACTGGTCGTCGCAGAGGCCGACATAAACGGCCTGTCCGCTTCCCCGGAGAGCCAGGAACACTTTTCCGGGTTCGAGGTTGCTGGCCATGGCGATGGCGTGAGAGCCTTCGAAGTCGTTTAAGGCCAGGCGGAAGGATGTGGCGAGATCGTGTCCCTCTGTCAGGTAGGCTTCGATCTGGAGGGGGATGATCTTCGTGTCCGTCGTCACCTCCGGAGCGATCACAACCCGGTCCGATTCGAGGAGATTCCGCAAGTCCTGGTAATTGTCGATATCCCCGTTCAAGGCCACGTTGATGGTCCAGTTTCCCCGGCCGTACCGGGGGAAGGTCTTGTCCGTGCTTGCGGCGGAATGACCGTTCAAG
>JAGVTI010000208.1 GCA_019136935.1 Deltaproteobacteria bacterium | reverse complement strand
AACTTTTCTCAAATCCGGACGATACTCTGGGAAGAGAGGGAAGGTAGAGAGTTTTCGCAGGCTGAATGCATCATTTCGAATGAAGTGTACAGGTTGTCTCATTCAGAAAGGGGTGACAAAATGAAAAAGCTCAAATTTCTTATAATCTTTGCAGCATTGTTTCTTGCTGCACCATCATGGGCCGATACACTTGATCTCTCGACGGTGCCGCAGTATGGCACGATCAATGGGGGCATATTCACGAATCAGGTGCCGGCATCCGCTTCGGGATCAGGTGTTCTGGATCCTTTTGTGCGAATCGATAACCCCTCGGCAGCTGTGGTGGAAGGGTACAATACCAGCGGTCGTATAGACCCCGGTGGGGTGGCTCCTTTGGATGATAAAAAGGATCTGCAATATACGCATGACCTTTTGCGGAGCACGGTCGCTTTGATAGACGGCAGTTTGCTCACTTCAATAGGGGGTGTCCCCGGAACCCTGTACCGTGAGTTTATGCTTGATATCAATGAATCCGGTGCTGAGAAATTATCGCCGCTATCCATTGTCGAATTGAAAATTTGGATTTCAGATACCCCGTCTTACACAGGCGACGTGGCAGGGATGCCGGGCACACTGGTTTATGATCTCAACGATGCAAATCTTGACGGAGTTCCAGATCCGGTGCTGAAGTCCATTCTGCTTGATTACAAAAACGATGCAGGATCCGGAAAAGCCGATATGTATGCCTACTTCCCGCAACGAACTGATGTAGCGGGACAATACATTTACCTTTACAGTAAATTTGGCGACGCCGAGCACCCGAACAATGATGGTTATGAGGAATGGGGGGTGCGCAAGGGAGGAGGCAGCGTGGTTCCCCTTCCCGGTGCCGTGTGGCTCTTGGGGGCCGGTCTTGTCGGCCTTGTCGGCATCAGGAGAAGGAAGTTGGCCTAGTTCTCTGGGCGAATCATTTTCAATGGCAGGGCGTAAAACAGTCCTGCCATTTTTTGAAAGCGGTCAAGAATAAACATCCGGCAGGTGAAACAGACACGAGACACGTTATTTGCTGTAAACTTTGGATAAGAAAAGGCCCTCGCTCCATTGCACGTTTTCTTATCCCAGGAGAACCGGAGGCAGGGCGGGTTTTCTGTGTCGGCCCGAATTCATGAAAAAAGGTTCTGACGTTTTCGTCAGAACCTTTTCCCGTCTTCAGCCGAAGTAACATGATCCAACGTAATGGTATCCTGTATGACTCTACCGTTCAGAGCGAATCATCCCGATCATCAAAAACCGAGGTACTTAAAAGAAGCCTTTAAGCGGGTACGATAAGTGGAAACCTTGTCGTCCTCGATGGTCAAATCCAGTTTGACGACTTCGGCGACCCTCATGTCTTTGATTGTTTTGGTTGCAACCTCTACAGCATTTTTTGCCGCATCCTCCCAGGAAATCCTGCTGACACCAACCAACTCGATAATTTTGTAAGTGCTTTCGGTCATGACATGTCTCCTTTCTCTTGAATACCGTTCTGGGGGGAATCTTTCTATAAACGATTCCACGTATGACGATGGAAGAAGATTTGGTTAATAGATGAAAGAGCGAACCACTGATTTCAGTGTCCCGAAACGGGAGGAAATTTATGAGTCACTTATAAACGTAAAAAAATTTTTAGTCAACTCCCAAGTTATTCAAGTTGCCGAACAGTGAATCAAGGCTGTTCCGAGAATAAAACGCTCCACCTGCTTTTACCGATCAAATGAGCCTTTTCCAAACTAAATACCAGTTTTCGATCCGTATTAAACCAGTGTATAACAAGTATTGTCTTGTCGGCCAGACATATAACATAATACAGCCGTATTCCCGCTGTTATGTTCATTTTGTTCCACATGGACGTTTTGTCTGTACTGGTAGTACGGGATAATGAACATTTCAACTGTTTCCCATCGATCAAAGGGGGATGTTCATGCACAGGGATTCAAGTCCGCCCATGAGGATTTTCCACCATCCCACCATTTTTTCAAACCTTTAGCGGGTGCCTGGCAGGTGCTTCTAAGGGTTTTTTTAATAGGGTGTTTTTCTCAAGGGGGTTCATTTATCAAGGAGGGAGGATGAAGGAAGATATGAGATGGAGACGGGTGATTTTGTGGATGGTTCTCGGCATATTTCTGGCGGTTCCTCTTTGGGGTTGTGTCAAGGAGCAATCCGAAGAGTTGGAGCAGTTCCAGATCGCCAATTTTCGGAACAAGCTGATGGCGGTGTGTTTTGTGGATGGGCAGCGCGGCTGGACGTCGGGGGATCACGGATTGATTCTGTCGACCACCGACGGCGGGAAGACATGGGCACCGCAGAAAAGCGGGACGAACCACACCCTGCGGTCGATCAGTTTTATCGATGCGAAGCGGGGGTGGATGGTCGGCGGGGCCGGGACGATCATCAGGACGGAAGACGGCGGCCGGACCTGGCAGCCTTTGAACAGCGGGACGAAGGACGACCTGATGTGCGTGAAGTTTCTCGACGAGAAGCATGGATTTGCCGGGGGCGTTTTTTCGTTGTTTCTCCGGACGGAGGACGGGGGGCAGACATGGACGGACATGACGGACCAGTTTTCCGAGGAGCAGGAGTCCGATGTTGTGACGGAAGGGATGACCGAGGAAGAGAAGATGGCCGCCCTGAAGGAGGAATTTGCGGCGGAAGAGGAGATGGGGGAGGCAGAGAGCGTGATTCCTCTGAACCCGATGATCAACGAAATCGTGTTTGTCAATCCCCTGAAGGGTTGGGCCGTGGGCGAGGCGGGTTCGATCTGGGTCACGGAAGACGGGGGATTGAAGTGGACGAAGCAGTCGAGCGGTCAGCTGGAAGATTTGTTCAGCGCCTATTTCAAGGATGAGAGAGAAGGGTGGGCCACGGGTTTGAATGGCACCCTCCTGCATACGGAGAACGGTGGTAAGAGCTGGAAGGCCCTTTCATCCACCGTTGTTCAGTCTCTGTTCGGGATCGCCGTGTCGGGGGATCGGGGTTATGCCGTTGGGAATGCCGCCACGATCATCGAGACGAAGGACGGGGGTAAGACGTGGAAGGAATTCAAGCCGGCCGCGGTACAGAATTTTTCCTGGATCAGGGCCATCACGGTTGTGAAGGACGTTCAGGACAAATATGTTGCGGTGGGCGGTCTGGGCACGATCATGATCAGCAAGGACGGCGGTCAGAACTGGGAGAAGATCATCTAGTATAGAGGAGGGACTACATGCTTAAGAATTTCGCTGAATTCATATTGAAGAAGCGTTTGATGATCCTGGGCTTTATCCTGGCGGTCACGCTCTTCTTCCTTTATTTTTTGATGAACATCCGGATCGCCACGAACTATGACGACCAGCTTCCGACGAATCACCCGTTCCGTGCGGTTCACGAGAAGTACAAGGACAAGCTGGGCGGATCGCACATGGTGCTGGTGATGTTGAAGGTGAAGAAGGGGGATGTGTTCAATATCCCGACCCTGACGAAGATCCAGCACATGCAGAACTACCTGGATTCGATACCCGGGGTGAACCATTACCAGGTCACCTCCCTGGCTTCACCGCGGGTGAAGCAGGTGGAGGTGACGTCGGGAGGGAACCTGTCGTTCAAGGCGATCATGCCCGAGGTGCCTAAGACCGACCGTGAGATCGAGATCCTGGCACGGAATATCCACCTGAACGACGCGGTTTACGGTCCCCTGATCGCCTATAACAACCAGTGCGCCCTTCTTTCGGCCAACTTCATCGAGGGACAGTTCAGTTACGACGAGGTGTTTTCAAAGGTCAACCAGCTCGTGAAGGACATGAGCGATGAGAACACGGAGGTGTATGCCGCCGGGGAGCCGATGCTGACGGGGTGGATATTCCACTACCGGGTGGAGACGGTGAAGATCCTGTTTTTCACCTTCGGAGTGATGCTTCTTCTTCTGTTCATATACTACCGGAATCTGACGGGGATGATCATCCCCATGGTTTCGGCGTTCATCAGTTCGATCTGGGGTCTGGGTTTCTGCGGGGTTCTGGGATTCAGCCTGGACCCGCTGATCCTGGTCATTCCGCTGTTGTGCGCGGCGATTACGATCAGCCATTCGGTCCAGATGTGTCAGCGTTACTTTGAGTTGTACGACGAATACCGCGACAAGCAGAAGGCGAGCCTGATGTGCATGGAGAGCATCCTGCCGCCGGGCCTGCTGGGGATCATCACGGCGGCGGGGGGTATGATCGCCGTGGCCATCGCTCCCATTCCGCTGCTGCAGAAACTGGCGGTGTTCTGCTGTTTCTGGATCAGCAGTATCGCCGTGAGCGTCATGATGCTCGATCCGATTCTTTTCCAGTATTTTCCGGTTCCGAAAAACATCACGAAGATCGCCCGTCCGGAGAAGACGAATTTTCTGGAGAAGCGTGTTCTGGGCGGATTCGCCTATCTGGCGACGGGCAAGCCGGCCTACGGTGTGGTGGGCGTGGGGGTGGTCCTGTTCGTGGTATCGATTTTCATTTCGAGCAAGCTGGATATCGGTGACGTTCACCCGGGGTCTCCGATTCTGTGGCCTGATTCACGGTACAACGTGGCCATCAAGAACATGAACGAGAACTTCGCGGGGACGGAGGAGCTCTTTTTCATCGTTGAAGGGAAGGAACCGGGCCTGATCCGCCAGGCGGAGATTCAGCAGAAGATCCGGGATTGCCAGATTTTCATGGAGCAGAGTCCTGCGGTCGGTTTCACGCTTTCGATTGCGGATTTTGCGCCGGTGGTGAACAAGATCATCCATGCGGGGGATCCGAAGTGGGAGGTGATCCCGGAAGATGCAGTGATGATGGGGAGCGTGATGAACGTGGTGATCGGCGGTTCGGCGCCGGGCGATTTCGACCGGATGATGAGCCGCGACCACAAGGATGCGAATATCGTGGTCTGGTGCAAAGATCACCAGGGTGAGACGATCCGCCAGGTGGTGAAGCGCGCCCGCCACTGGATCGAACTGAACAAGGATTACGAGCCCCTTCAGTTCCGCCTGGCGAGCGGCTACCTGGGGATTCTGGCGGCGGTGAACGAGGTTGTGGCGAAGGCCCAGGCGCAGAACATCATCCTGATCCTGGCGATCATCTTCGTGGTGTGCGGCTTGGTTTACCGGTCTGCGATCGCGCCGCTTCTTCTTCTGTCGACGTTG
>JAGVTI010000035.1 GCA_019136935.1 Deltaproteobacteria bacterium | reverse complement strand
CAGTTCAACCCCTCGTAGGCCAGGCCGGACGTCATCGAACCGTCACCGATGACGGCGATGACCCTGCAGGGTTCTTTTTTCAGGCATCGGGCTTCAGCGATGCCTGCCGCCGCGGAGATCGATGTGCCGCTGTGACCGACATCGAAAACGTCGAAAACACTTTCCGCCCGTTTCGGGAATCCGCTGATGCCGCCCCGCTGGCGGAGGGTATGAAACCGGTCTTTCCGTCCCGTGATGATCTTGTGGGTGTAGGATTGATGCCCCACGTCCCAAACGAGCTTGTCCTGCGGCGTGTCGAAAACGTAATGAAGGGCCAGCGTCAGCTCCACGGCGCCGAGAGAGGAGGCGAGATGCCCTCCTGTTTTGGAAACGGTCTCCAGGATCCTGCGGCGGATCTCTTCGGCCAGACGTGCAAGTTCGTCGATGCTGAGTTTTTTCAGATCCTCCGGGAGATTTACGCGCTCCAGCAGGGATGCATGATCCGTTTCAGGGGGGGATTGTGACTCTGTTTCCCGTTGCATGTCAGTCGCTGATTCCCCCATAATCTCCGGACGTGTTCCCGGTACGGCGGTTGTCTCTCATATATCCGATGCCCAATCGTTCAAAAATCCCGTTCCACAATATGGCGGGCGATCCGGCGCAGGGGTTCCGCCTTTTCATCGAAAGAGACCAGGGCGGACAGGGCCTCATCAAGGAGTTCCCGTCCTTTTTTTCTGGATTCTTCGATCCCGACCAGGGCGGGATACGTCGCCTTTCCCCTCGTGCGATCCGTTCCCGTGCTTTTCCCGATCCGCTTTTCTTCCCCCTCGATATTCAGGATGTCGTCGGCGATCTGGAAAGCGAGGCCGATCTGCGTTGCATAACGGATGAGGGCTTCCATTTCCGACGGTTTTCCTCCGGCCAGGACGGCGCCGGACCGGATGGAGGTGACGATCATGGCCCCGGTTTTCCGGGAATGAATGTAGTGAAGGGTGGCCAGATCGACCTCCTTCCCTTCCGATTGGACGTCCATGACCTGGCCGCCCACCATGCCGAAGAAGCCGGCTGCTTCTGAAATATCATGAATCAGGTCGAGGCGTTTTGCCGCGTCGATGTTTTTCAGATGATCCGGATTGGCCAGAAGGCGGAATGCCTCCGTCAGCAGGGCGTCGCCGGCCAAAATGGCGATGCTTTCCCCGAAAATCTTGTGATTGGTCAGGATGCCCCGCCGGTAATCGTCGTTATCTATGGCGGGAAGATCGTCGTGAATCAGGGAATAGGTGTGGATCATTTCCAGGGCGCAGGCCACCGGCAGGACGTCATCGGCACTGCCGCCGAGAGCCTCCGTCGCCGCCATGCACAGGATCGGGCGAAGCCTCTTGCCGCCCGCGAAAAGACTGTAGCGAACGGCCTGAAAGATAATCGTCGGATAGGTGTGTTCCGGGGGGATGTATTCCCGGAGGGCCATGTCGACTCTTTTTTTGCGATCGCTCAGGTAGCTGTCAAAATTCATAAAAAGATCCTTTGCTTCATTCAAATAGGGCTTACCTCGGTCATGATACGGGATATTCCGTTAACATGCCCGTTTGACCGGGGTGATGGCCGGATCGGATTAATCCTCTTCCTCGAAAGGAGCGGTGGTCCATTCCCCCTCGTCCTTCAGGAGAACCTCGACCCGCCTTTCCGCCTCGTCCAGTTTCTTCGCGCACAGCCGGGACAGTTTGATCCCCTCTTCGAAGGCCTTGAGTGAATCCTCCAGGGACAGGTCCCCGTTTTCCATCTTTTTGACGATTTCTTCCAGCCTGTTCAGGTTTTCTTCAAATTTGTCTTTAGCCATGTTCTTCCGTTCCTTTCGGACTTTCCGATTCAGAATCCGTGTTCGGGCCGGTTCGTGCAAAAAGCGCCGGCGTCCCTTTCTTCCGCCGGGTTTTTACCGAAGCGGTCAGTTCCCCCCTGGCGAGAACGATCGTAACCTCTTCTCCCGCCGCCACCTTCATCGCTTCCCGGATAACCTCGCCCGTTGCCGGCCGGAAAGTAATGCTGTAGCCGCGATTCAGGACCGCCAGAGGGCTCAGGGAGTCCAGAACGGTCATGCCGGTCTGCAAGGCCTGACGTGATTCGCTGATTCGGCGTCGCATAGCGGCTATCATATTTTTCAGATAAGATTCAAGGACAAAACGTTTCTGCCGGCATCCCGCCTGTGGATTTGCCTGATCGAGACGGACCCGCAGATGTCCGAGGCGGTCCGTCGTGCTCGAAAGATGCTGACGCAGGCGCTTCTTCAAGCGGTCGCCGTAATCGTCCAGCGACAGGCGGAGGTCATCGACTCGCCGGCGGGGATCCCGCAGGCGTTCCCGGAGGTCGTCGACCTGCCTCTTCCGTTCCCCGGTCATTCGGGTCATCCTGCCGTACAGCCGGAAGCGGAGATCCGCCAGCGATTTCAAAAGATCTTCCCGCAGCGGGACCACCAGTTCCGCGGCGGCGGAGGGGGTCGGCGCCCGGAGATCGGCCGTAAAATCGGCAATGGTGTAATCCGTTTCATGACCGATGGCCGAAATGACGGGAATGGGACAGGCGAAAATAGCCCGGGCGACCCGTTCGTCGTTGAAGGGTGCCAGATCCTCCAGGGATCCGCCGCCCCGCGCGAGAATGAGTACGTCCACCTGTCCGGTTGTCGCAATGTTTTCCATCGCCTGGACGATTTCCAATGGCGCCTCGTTTCCCTGCACGCGTACGGGGGCGACCAGGACGGAGGTGGAAGGGAAGCGGCGCTTGGTGACATGGAGGATATCCCGGATCACGGCACCCGTCGGGGAGGTGATGACCCCGATACGCCCGGGGATGAAGGGGATCTTTTTTTTATGCGCTTCGTCAAAAAGGCCTTCCGCCTGGAGACGCATCTTGAGTTGCTCGAATGCTTTCTGGAGAGCACCGACGCCTTTCGGTTCGACCGAATCGAGGATGATCTGGTATTCTCCCCGGGGGGCGTAGACACTGATCCTGCCCCGGCAGACCACCGATAACCCCTCCTCCAGTTCGAAGGCGCTGCGCCTTGCCTGCCGGTTCACGGCATTGCCGGGGAAAGCCCGGAACCAGACCGCCCGGATTTGTGCCCGGTCGTCCTTCAGGGTAAAATAGATATGGCCCGACGCGGGCCGACGGAGATTGGAGATCTCTCCTTCCACCCAGACCGAATCGAAATTCACTTCGAGGAGATCCTTGATCTCTTCCGTCAGGGCTGTAACTGTCAGGATTTTTTGCATCATATGGGGTCGAACTATCAGATAATCCAGGGGATGACAAGGGCGATTTTCGTTTTCCGCCGGAGGGGATGAGGATCCGTCGAATCACGGGATAAAATGTCCGGATCGATCGGCTCCGGTGTTTTTTCCGCTCGTTCCTCCCGCGGAAACGGGATCACGATCCGGTCGAAAGTCCCGGGACGCCGAGAGAGTTGACTTTGCCGGAAAACCGGCATAAATTAGCAATACGATTGGTGAATAAGGGGGCGGAGGCCGATTCATATCGGGGGTAAACGTGTCCGCGGGAAGGGGGAGAACAGGGCGAAGACGCCGGGTATCGTGACTTTACGGAGGTGCTTTTCCTCCGGATTTCAGGAAAATCATCGAAAACGGCAACCATGATGGGAGGAGGTGAAGGATATGTTTGAAAAGGTCCTTGTTCCGCTGGATGGATCGAAACTCGCGGAGTGCGCTCTGCCTTATCTGAGAAATCTGGCCGAGGGAGGGAAAATAGGGGAAGTCATTCTGCTGAACGTGGTGGAAATTCCCGTGACCTGGATCGAGGGGATCGACTTCATTGCGGTCAAGAAGGCCAATGTAGAGCGGTCGACGAAATATCTGTCGGAACTGAAAAATCAACTGGAAGCGGAAGGAATGAAGGTCAACGCGGAAGTCATGGAGGGCGGTGCTACGGAGGCCATCGTCGACTATGCCAAAGAAAAAGGGGTGGACCTGATCGTGATCGGCACCCACGGCTATACGGGAATGAAAAGACTGATGTTCGGCAGTGTGGCGCTGCGTGTGCTCCATGATGCCCACTGTCCCGTTCTCCTGATCAGGCCGGAGTCGTGCCGTTGATGACAGAAAGAGGAAAACCGGCATCTTGATCTGTAATCACTTCGGCAATTGAATCGATCCGTTTTTCGCGGGTGAAGTCCCGGACGGGAAAGAGTGATGGCCACGGGGTTTGTTGACCCGTTCCGCTTTCTGGGGCACACCTGGCCGATTCCCGCCGTGGGGCTAGATGATATGGGTCAGGACAAAGACGGACGCCCCCGCCAGGTAGCCGGTGAATGCGAGCAAGGTGATTTTTTTCAGGTACCAGAAGAAATCCATTCTTTCCAGGCCCATCACGGCGATTCCTGCCGCGGAACCGATGATGAAGGCACTGCCTCCCGTACCGGCACAGTAAGCGAGAAACAACCAGAAGATGCCGTTCGGGGCGAAGGGACCGGCTTCGGCGGTGACGGGATACATGCCCTGGGCCGCCGCCACCAGCGGCACGTTGTCCACAATTGCGGAGAGGATGCCGATGAGCATGTCGATGATGTAGATGCCGTGGGCACCGGTGAATGTCGCAGAGAGAAAAGAGGACAGCGCCTTAAGGAGCCCCGCCTCCTCTAAAGTGGACACCGCCAGCAGGATTCCCAGGAAAAAAAGGATGGAAGCCGTGTCGATTTTTCTCAGGACACCCAGCACCGAGAGGGGGCCTTTCTCCTCCAGGGTTTTGTTCCTGTGAATGATTTCGGTCGTTATCCAGAGAATTCCCAGCGAGAGCATCATTCCCATGAAAGGCGGCAGGTGGGTCAGGGTTTTGAAAACGGGGACGAAAATCATGCCCGCCAGCCCCATGAAGAAGATCAGGTTCCGTTCGAAAAGACTGCACGGGTGGGGGCTGTAATCCCGGCGATGATTGTCCGCCGGCAGGGTGACGGCGCCTTTCGCACGGGCGGACAGAATCAGCAGGGGAGTCGCGGCGCAAACCAGGCTCGGCAGGACCAGATTCGCGACAATGCCCGCGGCGTGTGGCAACTGCCCCTTGATCCAGAGCATGGTCGTCGTCACGTCTCCGATAGGCGACCAGGCGCCACCGGCGTTGGCGGTGATGACCACGACGCCGGCATATAACCAGCGGGTTTCCCTGTCTTCGATCAGTTTCTTCAGAAGCGAGATCATGATGATCGCCGTGGTCAGATTGTCCA
>JAGVTI010000050.1 GCA_019136935.1 Deltaproteobacteria bacterium | reverse complement strand
TCCTGCAATCCATCTTCCCGCTCCGGACCTGCAGCGACAACGAACTGAAAAACAGGAAACGGCCCTGCGTCGAATACCAGATAAAACGATGCTGCGCTCCCTGCCTGGGGATGATCGACGGCGAGTCCTACCGGAAACTGGTGATGGAGAGCATCGGTTTTCTCGAAGGGCGGGAGAAGAAGCTGATCCGCCGTCTGAAAGAGAAGATGGACCAGGCGGCGGATGCGTTGAATTTCGAAGAGGCCGCCGCATTACGGGACCGGATGGCCGCCGTGCAGGAAACGATCGAGAAGCAGGCGGTCGCTTCCCGCGTGTCCAAGGATCAGGATGTCTGGGGTCTGTACGAAGAAGGGGGGCGCACGCAGGTCTGCATTCTCCATGTCCGTGGGGGAAAACTCCTGGGAAAGAGGTCCTTTTCCCTGGATGCCGTTCCCGTCCCCGCGGAAGAGATGCTTTCTTCGCTGATCAGGCAATACTACGACGGGAAGCCGTCTGCACCGCCCTGGATCCTCTTGCCGATGAACCTGGAGGACCGTCTCGCAATCGAGGAATGGCTGCGTGAAAAAAGGGGAGGACGCGTCAGGATTTATGCCCCCCGGCGCGGCAGCCGTTTCGAATTGCTGACCATGGCCGTCAAAAATGCGGCCCAGGCTTTGAGAGCGGACCTGAACGCGAAACAGGATCTGTCCGAAAACCTGGCGGTTCTGAAGGAGGAGTTCCACCTGGCGAAAATGCCCGCCCGGATGGAATGTTTCGATATCTCCCACATGAGCGGCCGTCATCCCGTCGCCTCGATGGTGACGTTTCTCGACGGCAAACCCTGGAAGAAAGGATACCGGCATTTCAAGATACGCACGGTGGAAGGGATTGACGACTACGCCATGATGTACGAGGTTCTCAAGAGGCGTTACACGAAAGGCGAACCGCCTCCCGATCTTCTGGTCGTCGATGGGGGAAGGGGCCAACTGGGAGTGGCCCTGTCCGTCCTCAGGGACTTGGGTGTCCGGGAGCAGGATGTCGTCGGGATCGCCAAGGAGCGGAATGAATTCAACCCCGGGGGAGTTTCCAAGGAAGAAGACCGGTTCTACCTGCCCGGCAGAAAGGACCCGGTTTACCTGACCAGAAAGCCCCGCGCCCTGGGCATCATGCAGCACATCCGGGACGAGGCCCACCGGTTTGCCGTCACGTTTTTCCGCAGGACAAAAGGGAAGGAAGATTTTCATTCCATCCTGGACGACATACCCGGTATCGGTGCGAAACGGAAGATGGCCCTGCTGAGAGCCTTCGGCGACCTCGGAGGGATCAAATCCGCGACGGTGGATGCCATCGCCGGGGTAGAGGGCATCGGGTCAAGGCAGGCCCGGGTGATTCATGACTTCCTGAGGTCAAACACGGCGAATGTGTAAAAAAACTCCTTCTCTCAAATCAGGGCGAGCTGGTCGGCAACGGCCATTCCCGCCAAAGTCGGCGCGATGAAACCGTTTTCGATGACAATCAGCCCCTCCTGCGTGTACCGCGCCAGGATTTCGGCCTTTTCCGACAGGATGTCGGAGCCGAAATCCCGATCGAAACGGGCGATATCGATTCCCCTGCGTGTCCGGAATCCAAGAAACAGGGTTTCCAGCCTGAGTTGATCCGGGGTCAGGCATTCATCCTCTTCAACGGGGGCAAGGCCTTTGTCCAGATCTTCCAGGTACCGGGCAAGGGATTTCCGGTTCCACCAGCGCCTTTTGCCGTCGAAGGAATGGGCCGCCGGTCCCAGACCCAGGTAGGGCGCATGGTCCCAGTATTTCCGGTTGTGCCGGGCCATGGCCCCCGGTCCCCTGGCGAAATTGGATACCTCGTAGTGGAGAAAGCCAAAACGGCCCAGGAATTCCGATGTCCTGAGGAAAAAATCCAGCTGGGATTGTTCGTCCGGGAGATCGAATTCGCCGTTTTGACAGCGGGCTCCGAGGGGAGTTCCGCGTTCCGGGGTAAGCTGGTAACACGAAAGATGATCGACCGGAAAGGTTGCCGCGTACCCCGGTCCCTCCAGCCAGCCTTCCAGGCTCTGTCCCGGAATGCCGTAGATCAGGTCCAGGCCGAGATGATCGAATCCGGACCGGCAGGCCCACGCCACGGCCTCTTTCGCTTCACGGGCGTTGTGCCGCCTTCCGAGAAAGGCGAGGACGCCGTCGTCGAAGGACTGGACGCCGATATTCAGGCGGTTCACGCCAAGATCCCGGAGAAAGGCGAACCGGTCCGCATCGAAATCGGCCGGATTGACTTCGACCGTGATCTCGGCCCGTGGGGCGAACGAAAACGTGTGTCGGAGACTTTTGAAAAGGGTTTCCAATTCCCTGCGATCGAGGACCGATGGTGTGCCGCCGCCGATGTAGAGGGTGTCGAAGTGAGGAAAGCGCTCCGGGTACAGGGCCATTTCCCCGGCCAGGGCCTTGAGAAAGGCATCGATGCAACCGAGAGCCGTCGTCGAGTAGAAATTACAGTAAGGACACTTCGTTTTGCAGAAGGGGATATGGATGTAAAGGCCGGGTAAGCGGTTTTCTTCCGTACGGTCCATGGAAAGGGGGTCGCTTGGTTTAACGGTGTCTGGTTGCCACAACGATGACTTGAATCAGTCGCCGTCCGTTTTCAGAACCGCCAGGAAGGCGCTCTGGGGGATGCTGACCTGCCCGATCATCTTCATGCGTTTCTTCCCTTTTCTCTGTTTCTCCAGGAGTTTTCTTTTCCGGGAGATATCGCCGCCATAGCACTTGGCGGTTACGTCCTTTCGGAAGGGGCTGATCGTCGAGCGCGAGATCACCTCTCCGCCGATCGCCCCCTGAATGGCGATTTTGAACATCTGCCGGGGGATTTCCTCTTTCAGGCGGTCGCAGGCGAGAACGCCCCGCGCCCGTGCCCGGTCGCGATGGACGATCTGGGAGAGGGCGTCGACCTTTTCCCCGTTGACGAGGATATCCAGAAGGACGAGGCTGCTTTCCCGGTAATCGGTCAGATCGTAATCGAAGGAGCCGTAACCCTGGGTCACCGATTTGAAACGGTCGTAGAAATCATAGATCACCTCCGCCAGGGGCATTTCGTAAACGAGCTCGGCCCGGCCGGGGCTGGTGTAATTCAGGGTCGAATTGACGCCCCGTTTTTCCATGCACAGCTTCATGACCGTGCCGACGTAGCGTTCGGGGAGCATCATGACGGCCCGGATGTAGGGTTCCTCGCCCATGGCGATCGAAAGGGGATCGGGGTATTCGGTCGGATTGTCCACGTAAAGCACGGTTCCGTCCTTCAGGGTGAAGCGGTACCGGACACTGGGAACCGACAGGATGATGGAAAGATCGTATTCCCTCTCCAGCCGCTCCTGGACGACATCGAGGTGCAGAAGACCGAGAAAGCCGCAGCGGAAACCCTGCCCCAGGGCGACGGAGGAGTCCTTCTGGTAAATGAACGAGGCGTCGTTCAGCTTGTACTTGTCCAGGGCCGCCGCCAGGTCTTCGTAGTCGTCGGAGGCGATCGGGTAGATCGAGGCGAAGACCACCGGTTTCACTTCCTTGAATCCCGGCAGCGGTTTTTCGCAGGGGCGGTTTTCGTGGGTGATCGTGTCTCCCGTATGGACATCGGAAACGGTTTTGACACCGGCGATGATGTAGCCCACTTCGCCGGCCGTGAGCCGGTCCGTTTTCTGCCGGTTGATCAGAAAATGACCGACCTCCTCCACGCGGTAAGTCGCCTTGTTATGCAGGAATAAAATGGTGTCGCCGGGTTTGACGGTGCCGTCGAAAATCCGGCAGTGGATCACCGTGCCCCGGAAAGAATCGTATTGCGCATCGAAGATCAGGGCGGCCAGGGGGGCGTCCGCGTCTCCCTTCGGGGGGGGGATGCGTTCCACGACGGCTTCAAGGATTTCTTCAATGCCGATGCCGTCCTTGGCCGAACACTTCAGGTGCAGATCCGCATCCAGGCCAAGCTCGGAGTCGATTTGCTCGATCACCCTTTCCACATCGGCCGAAGGGAGATCGATCTTGTTGATGACCGGGATGATTTCGAGATTGTTTTCCATGGCCAGGTAGAGGTTCGCGATCGTCTGGGCCTGAACGCCCTGGGCGGCGTCGATCAGGAGCAGCACCCCTTCGCAGGAAGCGAGGGAGCGGGATACTTCATAGGAAAAATCGACGTGGCCGGGGGTGTCCAGGAGATTCAAAGTGTACTCGGCGCCGCTTTTGCTCCGGTAGGGCAGGGCGACGGCCTGGCTTTTGATCGTGATGCCCCGTTCGCGCTCGATATCCATGTTGTCGAGAATCTGGTCCTGAAAATTGCGGGCGTCGACCACGCCGGTATACTGGATCAGCCGGTCCGCCAGGGTCGACTTGCCGTGGTCAATGTGGGCAATGATACTGAAATTACGAATACTTTTCATAAACAATACATACTCATTTCCCGGCTCTTTACGGGGCCATCGACAAAAGATTTGCTTCCTTGAAAACGCGTCGGGGAATACAAAGCCCTCCGGTGACATAAGAGGGCTTCGCGTGTTTTAACTCGGGGAAAATGATTATCCCAGTTTTTTCAGGAGGTCTTCGGAAACTTCCTTCACTCCCGGAAGACCGTCCACGTCCAGAACCTTGACTCTTTCCTTGAAGAAATTGACCGCCGCCAGGGTTCCCGTTTTCGTGTCATAGTAGATGCCGTGCCGCTTGTCGATGGCCGCCTCGTCCTGATCGTCGGCGCGGGTGCTCAGTCTCTCGTCGCCGCAGACACGGCAGACGAATTTGCCGTCTTTCTCCGCCGGCTTGATCGCGTCGATGAAGATATTATTGGGATGATTGTTGTCCGTTGCGCAGAGACGGCGCCCCATGATGCGTTTTTTGGAAGTTTCCCGATCCAGAACGATTTCAATCACGTAGTCGAGACCGATATTTTCGGCGGACAGGGCGCTCCAGAGCGCTTCCGCCTGGGCCAGGTTGCGGGGGAATCCGTCGAGGAGCCAGCCCTTGGCGCAGTCGGCTTCCTTCAGGCGGTTCAGGATCATGGGGATGGTGATCTCGTCGGGAACCAGTTCGCCCTGATCGATGAAGGCCTTTGCCTTCTTGCCCAGATCGGTGCCTTTTGAGATGTTTTCCCGGAAGATGACGCCCGTTTCAATGTGGGGAACACCGAACTTCTTCTGGACTACCGCTCCCTGTGTTCCTTTGCCGCTGCCGTTGGGACCAAAAATGAGAATATTCATACCCAAAAACTCCTTTCAAGGGGACATT
>JAGVTI010000068.1 GCA_019136935.1 Deltaproteobacteria bacterium | reverse complement strand
GGAGGATCTGGTCAAAAAACTCAAGACGGCCATCGAAGAAAAACTCAAATTCGTAAAAAACCAGATTTTTGTCGATGTGGTGGAAGGCGGGGTACGGATCCAGATTGTGGATATGGAGGGGAGTCCCATGTTCAACCTGGGGAGCGCCGAACCGACGGTCAAGGCCCAGCAGATTCTGGCCATCGTGGCCGACAACATCCGCGATGTCCCCAACCGGGTGGCCATCGAGGGTCATACGGACTCCGCGCCCTTCCGGGGCGGTCAGATCACCAACTGGGAGTTGTCCACGTCACGTTCATCCGCCGCCCGCCGGGAACTGGAAAACAACGGAATCGACCCTTCCCGGATCGCCCGGGTGGTCGGCTACGCAGATCAGGAACTCTATATCAGGGAAAATCCCCGGGATCCGCGTAATCGGAGAATCAGCATCATCCTGATCCAGAAGAAGGCCGAGACCGTCACGCCGCAGGCTGCGGCTCAACCTCCCCGGCAAGCCACTCTCAAATAACCGGTTGACGGCCCCGTAAAGAATCCGTTTTGGTTATCCCACACCGGGGTTTAGCCTTGAGCGCAGCGAAGGCCCCGGGATGACGGCATGGAATTTGTTTTCCGACCTTTCACGGCCTCATCGACCTTAAGTCCCGTCGGTAAGACAGATATCGACCACAAACGGCCCTTCGTCGAGCTCAAAGGGAATGATGATGCTCGGGCCGCCCAGAACGTGAACGATGGAGTGATTGGATCCGGCGACAACGGTGGGAATGGCGGCGGTAACATTCAGACCGTCCGCCTCGAGTTTTTTTCTGGCCACGCCGGAAACCATGTTGGTCAATTCCCCCACGGCGTCCTTGATGTCGCCGTTGATTTCCGTAATTTCTTCCCCAAGCATGCTGGAAACGATTTTGAGAATGCAGCCTTTGCTGAAGCTCAGGGCCAACGACCCCCTGGCCGCTCCGGTCAAGCCGATGATGCCGGAAATATCCCCCACGGCCATGCTGTCCTTCTTCAGATACGGCTTTCCTGCCCGGGGCGAGACAAAGGCCATGGTGTTCAGCACACTGGTCGTCCCTTCCAAAAACGGGTTGATAAATTTGACGTTCATGCTTTGATCCTTTTCAGGTTGATTGGTCTATATCTTCTCCATGATTTTCTTGATTTTCTCATCCAGGGTTTCCGATGTGAAAGGCTTGACGATGTAATTGCTGACTCCGGCCTTGACGGCGGCAACCACGTTTTCCTGGAGCGCTTCGGCGGTTACCATTAAAAAGGGAAGGGCTTTCAGCTCTTCATCGGCCCGAACGGCCTTCAGCAACTCGAGACCGCTCATGTTGGGCATGTTCCAGTCCGAAACAACGAAATCGATTTTTTGGGACTGCAGAACTTTCAAGGCATTCACGCCGTCCTCCGCCTCGACGATGTTTTCATAGCCGCTTTGTTTCAGAAGATTTCTGATGACCTTCCTCATGGTTGCGAAATCGTCCACGATCAAAATCTTAATGCTTTTATCCATATCCTTATCTCCTTGGGAAAAATTCCTTTTCCTACGTACTCCGGCGTCACGACCTCTTACTGCTTTTCGCTGAAGTCGAACAGCCCTTCCGGGTCGATAATCAGCCCCACCTGACCGTCACCAAGGATCGCACCACCGGAGATGCCCCGGATGTTTTTGAACCCTTCACCCAGACTCTTGATCACCACTTCCGCCTTTCCGATGATTTTGTCCACCAAAAGACATTTGGAGCGGTCCCCTCCTTCCACGACGACACCGATCGCGTCCCAGGGATCCTTGTAATCCGGTTCGAGGCCGAACAGCTGATAGAGGCGTACCAAGGGCAGAAGTTGACCCATGACACGGATTGTTTCCCCCTTTCCCACGACGTTGTTGTACGACTCCCGCGTCGGTCGCAGGGCCTGGCGGATGGCCGGCGTCGGCAGGATGTACCGTTCCGGGCCGACCTTGACGATCATGCCGTCGATAATGGCCATGGTCAGGGGAAAACTGGTAATAAAGGTCGTTCCTTCCCCCTGCCTGCTTTCGATTTCAATTTTTCCCCGCAGCTTTTCGATCGCCTGCTTTACCACATCCATGCCGACACCGCGACCGGAAATATCCGTCACCTTTTCCGCCGTCGACAAACCCGGCAACAAGATAAGCCGGTAGATTTCCGCATCGCTGAGCCCGTCACGGCTCTGCAAGACATTGTTCTTGATGGCCTTATCGAGAATTTTTTCCTTGTTCAGGCCGCGTCCGTCATCCATGATTTCAATGACGATGTTGCCTCCCCGGTGATAGGCAGACAAACGGATAAGACCTTTTTCGGATTTTCCCGCCCGGAGCCTCTCCGCGGGAACCTCCAGGCCGTGATCGACGGAATTGCGGATCATGTGGACCAGGGGATTGTAAATCTCGTCCACCATGTTCCGGTCGATTTCCGTGTCTTCTCCCTCCATTTCCACCGAAATGGACTTCCCGGCCGCCTTCGACAGATCCCTCACCAGCCGCGACATCCGCTGGAAGGTCTGCTTGATGGGAATCATGCGCAAACCCGTCGAAGCACGCTGAAGGGCGGAGGTAATACGAAAGAGCTGCGCGATATCCCGCATGAGATTCCGATCGGCGTGGAGGCTCGTGTTCAGGTCCTGCTGGACCATGGACTGGGTGATCACCAATTCTCCCACCATATCGATCATGTCATCCAGTTTATGCGTATCCACCCGGATCGTGGATACCTCGGAAACCTGATCGACCTGCTTGCGCAGGGCCCGTGACACCTGCTTTGGCGTGACCTCTCCCTCATTGATCAGGGCTTCGCCGATTTTCGTTCCCGGTTTCTTCTCAATCGCATCCAGTCCTTTTTGGAGCGTTTCCGGGGTAATGACACCGTCTGCCACAAGGATTTCTCCCAGCTTTTTCCTGACGGGAATATCCACCTCCCCTTCCTCCACCATCCGGATGCGGTTCTTCAACTCCTCCAGATCGAGATCTTCCGGTATCGCCTGACTGCTTCCGGGATCGGTCTTCAACTGATTGACGAGGGCCTTCAGGGCATCCGCACCGTCCAAAACGACATCGATCAACGGCGGCGTGACGTCCAGCTCGCCGTTTCTCGCCTTGTCCAGGAGATTTTCAAGTTTATGGGCCAGATCCCGGATGATGTTCAGATTCAAAAAACTCGCGACCCCCTTGATGGAATGGAAGGGTCTGAAGATCGCATTGATGAACTCCTTGTTCTCCGGTTCCTGTTCAAGATTGAGGATATTGACCTCGATTTCATCGATATACTCGCACGCCTCGACAATGAAATCCTTCAGGAGAGAGTCGTCCTGCATCTGGTCCGGTGCAGATCCGGCCGCAGCAGCAGATTCATCCGCGGAAGAGGCGTCGGCGGCACCGGGAGCGGTCTCCGCAGAAGGAATTTCCTCCCCCAGCAGAGTCGCGCATCGGCCGATAAAATCGGCCACGTTTCCGCCATAGGATCCGGTATTCTTATAAGAATCGGCCGCCTCCTGCATCAGGGAGATTCCCTTCTCGATTGTGCCGAACCCCTCTTCTTTATCCTTCACCTGATCGATCAACCATTTCCCCAGGATGTGACTCAGAGATCGAGATACCTTTGCAACCGGCAGAGCGCTGAGTTTCTCCGCCTCTGCGAGAATCTGATCCAAATGATTCAGGAATTTTCCCGCCGCGGCAATATCGATATCCCGGCCGTCAATAAACAGGAAATCCGATGCCATACCGTCTATCAGCCCTGTCAGCGAATGATAACTCATCTTATACACCATCCTTATAAACTCATTTGCTATCTGATCCAGGGGAACGATTTTATCCGCCGCTCCCAGTTTAATGGCCTCCTTGGGCATACCGAAAACCACGCAGGATTTTTCATCCTGGGCGATTGTACCGGCCCCCGCCTGTTTCATTTCCAGAAGCCCCTGTGCGCCATCGGCTCCCATTCCCGTGAGAATGACCCCGATCGCATTCGCTCCGGCATATTTCGCCGTGGACTTGAAAAGGATATCCACGGCGGGTCTCTGATGATGGACCATGGGACCCGTCTTGACCTCGACATAGTAACGGGCGCCGCTTCTCCGCAGAATCATGTGATAATTTCCCGGGGCAATGAGCACCGTCCCCGGGGTGACGGAATCGTTATCCGCAGCTTCCTTCACCGTCATCGGACACATCCCGTTCAACCGCTCCGCGAAAGCGGTGGTGAAATGGGCGGGCATGTGCTGTACAACCACGATACCGGGAGAATTGGCGGGCATTTTCGTTAGGACGTTTTTCAACGCCTCCGTTCCTCCCGTCGAGGCGCCGATGGCGATGACCTTGTTGGTCGTCTGGGCAAGGGCCCGGATCGGCTCGGCGCCG
Organism: Deltaproteobacteria bacterium; assembly: GCA_019136935.1. Lineage (GTDB taxonomy): Bacteria > Desulfobacterota > Syntrophia > Syntrophales > JAAYKM01 > JAAYKM01. Next base: position 878 of record JAGVTI010000068.1, on the reverse strand, counting down.
GCTGCCGCCGGCTCTGCTTTTCTGATGACGTTGACCCGCGAGGCAACGCGGATTTTCTCCGCCAGTTGGGAACTCATGTCGCCGACCGAATAGGATCCGCCCGGCTTGGCGATCACGTCAACGGCGCCGATATCCAGGGCTTCCAGAGTCAACTTACCGCCCTTCTGGGTCAGGGAACTCACGATAATCGTCGGTAACGGATAATACCGCATCAGCTTCCGGAGAAACGTAATCCCGTCCATCCGCGGCATTTCCACATCCAGAGTAATCACATCGGGTTTCAAAGCCACGATCTTATCCCTTGCCACGAAGGGGTCCGGCGCCGCCCCGACGACTTCGAGGTCGGGATACTTGGACAGTTCCTCGGAAAAAATCTTGCGCACGATCGCAGAATCGTCAACGATCAGCACCCTGATTTTTTTCAACCTTACCTCCCCTCTTGAATGTAAGGATACCAGTCGCCTTTTCGGAGCTGGTTCACCTTGTAGACGACGGCCTCGTTTTGAAAAGTATTGTAAACGATCTTTCTCCCCATCATACCCCCGACATCTTCGGAAACAACGGGAATCCGCTTCCGGGCCAGCAACTTCTCCGCGATCCGGACATTTTCCGAACCGATCCGCTCACAGCCTCCAGCGGGATTGATCGCCCCCCCAAATACCTGTGCTTTCAAATTCTTTATCTTCGAACCTTCGGCAAGAAACAGTTTGATCAGGTACAGGATCGCCACATTTCCATACTGGGCCGACGCCTGTGACCGATCCTCCGTCACCGGATAAAGATAGTGGGCCATGGCCCCGTATTCCTTACGGCAATCCCAGAGAGACACCGCCACGCAGGAACCGACCACGGTGGAAATCAGCGAAGGTTCCTCGCTG
>JAGVTI010000075.1 GCA_019136935.1 Deltaproteobacteria bacterium | reverse complement strand
CGGCGGGTAAGACTAAATTGCGGATGAAAGCAAAGGAGAAAAATCATGGAACGAGTCAAGGTATTATTGGAAGATCATGAAATTCCAAGGCAATGGTACAACATCCAGGCGGATCTGCCCCGTCCGTTGCGGCCGCCCCTGCATCCGGCGACGGGTAAACCCGTCGGACCGGATGATCTGGCCCCCATCTTTCCCATGAATATCATCGAACAGGAGGTTTCACAGGAGCGCTGGATCGATATTCCCGATGAAGTCCTGGACAAGTATCTCCTGTGGCGTCCTTCTCCTTTGTATCGGGCAAAAAACTTCGAAAAGCTGCTGGACGCTCCGGTCCGGATTTATTACAAACACGAGGGGGTGAGTCCCGCCGGCTCCCACAAGCCGAACGCGGCGATTCCCATGGCCTACTTCAACCGGATTGCCGGGACCAGGAGGATGACCACGGAAACCGGCGGAGGCCAGTGGGGAAGCGCTCTCAGTATGGCCTGTCAGATGTTCGGCATTGAATGCCGGGTCTACATGGTCAAGGTCAGCTACAATCAGAAGCCTTACCGGCGCATGCTCATGAATGTCTGGGGGGCGGAATGCATCCCCAGTCCGAGTGATCTGACCGCGGCGGGGCGGAAAATTCTGTCGGAGACACCGGATTCTCCGGGGAGCCTGGGTATGGCCATCAGTGAAGCGATCGAGGATGCCGTAACCCATGAGGATACGAAATACGGCCTGGGCAGTGTCTTGAATCATGTTCTGCTCTATCAGACGATCGGAGGACTCGAGGCCCGGAAGCAACTTGAGAAAATCGGAGAATATCCGGACGTGGTCATGGGATGTGCCGGTGGCGGAAGCAATTTTGCCGGCATTTCTCTTCCCTTCGTCCGGGACAAGATCCACGGTAAAAACGTATCCGTGGTGGCTGCGGAACCGAGTTCCTGCCCGAGCCTGACCCGGGGACCCTTTGCCTATGATTTCGGCGATATTGCCCAGATGACGCCTTTTCTGGCGATGCATACCCTGGGTCACGATTTCGTGCCCGCCCCGATTCACGCGGGGGGATTGCGGTACCATGGCATGGCCCCCATTGTCAGCCACCTGCTGGAGGAGAGGCTGATCGAAGCGAGGTCTTACAACCAGCTTGAAACTTTCGAAGCCGGTGTAAAGTGGGCGAGAACGGAAGGATTCGTTCCCGCGCCGGAAACGAACCACGTGATCGCCGCCGTGGTGGAGGAGGCCAGGCGGGCCAGGGAAGAGGGGAAAGAAAAGGTTATTCTGTTCAACTGGAGCGGTCATGGTCTGATCGACCTGACTTCGTATGACGCTTTCCTGTCCGGTCAGCTTGCGCCGTACGAGCTTCCCGAAGAGGAGATCGAACGCGCCCTGCGTGTGATAAAAGAGTTTCCGAAACCCTGATGGGAGCAAATGGCGAAGCCGTCACAGGGACCAAAAGTTTCCCTTGACGGCTTCGGTTTTTTTAGCAAATGTTACGTCATGAAAGAGAAATACGATAAGTTGCAGTGCCGCTGTCCGCGCCTGGGCCACGAGGTGGCTTTTTCCTACTGCCGGCAGGAATCCGGTGTCATGCCCTGCCAGCGGATCATCGCCTGCTGGGGTGTGCTGATTCCCGTGGAGACCTGGCTGAAGGATGAGATGCCCGCCGAACAGTGGGATCTCTTCTGCCGTCAGGAACCGGAGGATAAGCTGACAACCCTCGTCGATCTCGTCGGAAAAGCACGGAAGGTTCAGGACTGAGGAATGGGTATGGATTTGTTTGAACAGGATCCCGCCGGCAGGGCGGAGCCGGCCTACCGGCCCCTGGCGGACCGGATGCGTCCGGCGAATCTGGCGGAGTACGTCGGCCAGTCCCATCTGCTGGGAGACGGCTGTCTCCTCCGGCAGGCGGTCGAGGAGGACCGCCTTTTTTCCATGATTTTCTGGGGACCGCCGGGTTCGGGAAAAACAACCCTGGCGCTTTTGATCGCCCGGGAAACAAAGGCGCATTTCATCCGCTTTTCGGCCGTGCTGTCGGGCGTCAAGGAAATTCGGGCGGTGGTCGAGGAAGCCAAAGACCAGCTTAAATATCACGGCCGACGCACCATCCTCTTTGTCGACGAGATTCACCGGTTCAACAAATCCCAGCAGGACGCTTTCCTGCCCCACGTCGAAAGCGGCCTGATCACCCTGATCGGGGCGACGACGGAAAACCCGTCGTTTGAAATCATCGCCCCCCTGCTGTCGCGATGCCGTGTCATGGTGTTGAACGCCTTTTCCACCGGGGAACTCCGGCTGATTCTTCAACGTGCCTTGACGGACAAGGAGCGGGGCCTGGGAAAACAGGCCCTTGAAATAGAAGACGGGGTCCTGGATCTGATCCTGTCCCGGTGTGACGGTGATGCGCGGGCTGCCCTCAATAATCTCGAGGCGGCGGCCATGTCCGTTCCCGCCGACAGCCCCGAAGGGCGCGTCCTGACGGCGGGAACCGTCGCCAAGTACCTGGAACGAAAGGCTTTTCTTTACGATAAAACGGGGGAGGAACACTATAATCTGATTTCCGCCTTCCATAAGAGTCTCCGGGGTAGCGATCCCGATGCCTCCCTGTACTGGCTGGGACGCATGCTGGCTGCGGGAGAGGATCCTCTTTTCATCGCCCGCCGCATGGTCAGAATGGCGGCGGAAGATGTGGGCAACGCCGATCCCAACGGCCTGGTCATCGCGGTGTCGGCCATGCAGGCTTTTCAACTGGTCGGACCTCCGGAAGGAGAACTCCTGCTGGCCCAGGCGGCGGTGTACCTCGCCACGGCGCCCAAGAGCAATGCCCTGTACCGGGCATACGGGAATGTCCGGCAGACCATTGACCGGACCGGAAGCCTTCCCGTTCCCCTGCACATCCGGAACGCCCCGACAAAACTGATGCAGGATCTCGGGTACGGACGGGATTACCGTTACGCCCACGATTACGAAGGCGCCTATGTGTTCCAGCATTATCTGCCGGAAGGCATCCGGGGAACGCGTTTCTATGCCCCGTCGGACAGGGGGTACGAGAAAATCATCCAGGAACGGCTGAAGAAGTGGCGGAAGGATGCGGTCAAAGGAGATTCCGAATCCGGTCAGGCAGCGCAGCGCCGGAAAGACGAGGGAAAAGGGTCAACATGACGAAGCCGTAAAAAGTCGCAAAATGCCCGATTCGTCATCCCGGGCGGCTGCGAGGAATCCAATATTACGAGGGATCCTTCGCAGCCATGCTCCCCGGAATGATAAAAACGGACTTCCTGCAAGACCGTCAAACATAACTGATAACGTAAACAGGGGTGTGTCATGGAGAAAACGGGGGCCGGTCGATTCCTGCTCGATCACAAGCGGAATCTCAATGTTCTTTTGGCTGTTTCGGGCATCGTCGTCGTGATCCTTTACCAGACCTGCGGTTCCTCCTGCTTATATCTGGCGGGGACCGTCTTCGGTGTCGATCTGAAGATCTGGGGCCTGCTTTATCTGTCCGCTCTGACGGTGATTCTGGTCCTGCGGCAGAAAGAGCTGACCTGTGTTCTGCTTTCGGCGGGCGTGGGCGGGGAAATATTTCTGGTCGGGTACCAGGTCGTCCATAAAACCTACTGTCCCTATTGCCTGGTCCTGGCGCTGATTGTCGTGGTTCTGTTCGGTATCAACCTGGATAAACGGAAAGTAAGGCTCATCCTGCTGTCGATGCTGCTGGGTTTTATCCTGATGGCGGTTTTCTTCCGAAGCATCCCCCTTAAGATCGAATCCGAAGGCCTGGCGCTGCCCTCGTTCGGGCGGGGGGACGTGAAGGTCCGGCTTTATACGGACTATTTCTGCGGACCGTGCCGTGAGGTGGAACCGGCGGCGGAAGGAATTCTCTACGACCTGGTGAGGAGTAACCGCATCAACCTGACCTTCATCGATGTCCCCATCCATCGCCATACGCCCGTTTACACGGCCTGTTACCTGTATCTTGCGCAACGGGAAAAAAGCCTGGACGGAATCCTGCGGATCCGGAAAATCCTTTTCCGGGCGGCGGAAAAGAACATCGAGGATAAAAAGGCTCTTGAAAAGTACCTGAACGGAACCGGATTGAAGGTGACGGATGTGCCGGAGAAGGCGGGCGCCGCCGAGGCCGCCGGATATCTGAAGGAGGACGGTGTGGAGGGAACCCCGACCCTCGTGGTGATCCGGAGAGGCGGGAAAACCATGTATTTCGGCCGTTCGGAGGTTCTGAAAGGGTTGAATACGCTGAAATGAAGAAGCGACGCGGAATGATTTATCCCGGAGAAAATCGGTCCCGGGTGAAGACCCTTTCGGGTCATGGAGATGGATGATGTCCGAACCGGGAAAACTCTACGTTGTGGCAACGCCGATCGGCAACCTCGAGGATATTACGCTGCGGGCGATCCGGATTCTCAGGGAAGTCTCCCTGATCGCGGCGGAAGACACCCGGAGAACGCGGATTCTGCTCGGTCATTACGATATCCGGACACCCCTGACCAGTCTTTACGAGCAGAATGAATCCTCCAAAAGTCCCGTCCTCATCGATAAGATAAAAGAGGGGCAGAGCATCGCCTACGTGACCGATGCGGGGACACCGGCCATCTCGGATCCCGGTTATCTCCTGGTTCGCCATGCCATCGAAGCGGGAATCGGCGTCATCCCCGTTCCTGGTGTTTCCGCCCTGATTACGGCCCTGTGCGTATCGGGCCTGCCCATGGATCATTTCGTCTTTCAGGGTTTCCTGCCGGAGAAAAAGGGGAAGAGAAAAGCGGTGCTTCTGTCGCTTCTGGAAGACAGCCGGACACAGATCTTCTATGAGTCGCCGAACCGTCTGCCGGCCACCCTGAAGGACATGAGGGAACTTTTGGGAAACCGCTTCGTCGTCGTGGCGAGGGAGTTGACGAAGGTTTACGAGGAGGTGGTCAGGGGTGAGCTGGACGAGGTGATACGGGCCTTCGAAGAAAAGGCCGTCAAGGGGGAAATCACTCTCGTGATTGCCGGGAAGAGAAACCAGGAAGACATGGCGGATACCGAGGAAAGAATAAGGCGGAGGTATGATTTTCTGTCCGCGCAGGGAGGGATATCCAAAAGGGATATGATCGACCGGATCACGGAAGAACTGGCCGTACCCAGGAAAATCGTCTATAATGCCGTTCACCGGCTGAGCGGGGAATAACGTCCACCAGGCGGGAATGAAGGGGGTAATATTTCCTTGAACTGGGGAAGTAGTTGTGATAACTGCAAGAAAAACCGAAGATATTGAATGTGAGCGGATCCTCAACCCGCGGCGAAGCAGGGCGATAAAAATACTGGATAAG
>JAGVTI010000325.1 GCA_019136935.1 Deltaproteobacteria bacterium | reverse complement strand
TCCCGGTCGTTTCTGGTTTCACCCTCCGGGCGTTCAGGCCCGAAGGGGAACCGGTTTGTCATGAACGGTTTCACTGAAAAATCTTTATCCAACCCTAGCTGACCATGTTTTTGACGGCGTCGATGACGGGCGAGGTGAACAGGGCCACGAGCATCGTGTAGAGGGCGAAGGCGCCGACCACTTCACCGGTGTACATTTTCTGGTACTTGTACTTGAGGGAAATGATGATCAGTCCGCCGACGATGAGGGCGCCGAGCTGGAAGTAGGGGAAGTTGGATGCACCCGCCGCCGCGTATTCGGCGAAGCCGAAGGTTGCCGTGGTCAGGACGACGAAGGCCGCAACGATTAAAGTCTGGATTGTCTTTTTCATGATCTATGTCCTCCCTTTTTGGTTTGTCGCTTTCTTTGCCTTTGTATATGAAATGATCGTGCCAGATCGCCCTCCTTGGTTTCGTCAGTTGTAAGTATTCAATAATAAAGGATAAATATCGGGATGGTGTGCAAAAGGGATTCTTTTTCCCCTCCGGGGACGGGATCCGTTGAATGAAAAATTAAAAGGATTGAATGAATCGATTCGATGTTTGATTCAAGGGGGGCGGGTAGCCGGAAATGACCGGGCATGAAACGGCACTCCCCTTCCGTTCGATGAAAATCGAACGGAAGGGGCCGTGCCGGTGATCAGTGGAGCGGTCGTTCCGGGATCAGGTCTTCTTTTTGGGTACCGTGCAGAATTCGCGGTACACTTTTTCCATGAACTGAATGATGATCGGGTAGATCAGCTCGATCTGGTCTTCGGACAGATGCTTCTTCGTCATTTCATACTTGAAGACGGAGGCGTTCTTTTCGATGATGTGCAGCAGCCGCTCCCGGTCGTCCAACATGTTTTTACTGCTCATAGCGTCTTTGACTCCCTTTATGTTTAATTTTTCACCATTCAGAACTATCATCCAGGATGATCATACGGCAATCCTTTTCGCTCAGGCCGTGCCAATGACACTGTTTTCTCATGCAGACATAGAAATCAACGTCGAAGGAACTGACCTTGACCTTAAGTTGCGCCGCCTTTGATCCGCAAAGCTCACAGTATTTGTCATCCAGCCAGAAACTGCTCCCGCATTTCGGGCAAATCATATCCTCCACCTCTTCCCCGGGGGGAATGAAAAGGGAGCATTCACTGGTAAAGACGTTTAAATAGGGGCTGAGTTTCAGGGGGGCGATGAAGCCTTCCTTGTTTTTGATGACCATGTTCAGGTCATCCCCCTGGACGAGGTCCGCGTTGCAGCTCGGACAGAAGCATTGCAGCTTTGTGCCCGTTCTGACCAGTTCCCGCTGGTCCTTGGGATCCTTGAACCCGCTGATTCCCAGTTCCATTTCCTGCTGGGCCTCGGGTCCTATCCCATGCCAGTGGCAGTTCTTTTTCAGGCAGATGTAGAAATCGGTGTCCTTTTGAAACGGGCGGATCATCACCCTGGCGATGGCCGAGCCGCATTCGTCGCACTGTTTTGATTCCTCCTTCAATGACTGCCGGCAGTGGGGGCAGTAGAGTCCCTCGACTTCTTCTCCCTCTGGAATGTAGATGGTGCTCGAGCACTCGAAAACATTCAGGTAGGGACTGAGCCGGATCGTTCCCCGCTCGCCCGTCGGCCGCGAGACCTCCAGGACGACCTGATCGTTTTCGTTCAGGGATTCGGAACACAGGGGACAAAAACATGGCAGAAAAGTGCCCGTTTCAATAATTTTCTTATCCTTTTCTGCCCGCTGCTCAGTTCCGGGCGTAGCGGGATTCGGATGTGCCGCCTTTTGAGTTGATTTTCCAGAAAGTTGTCTTTTCATGACATTCTCCTTTCCTGATTTGGTCAGTCCGTTGTCGGTGTGTCCTGTATCCCCATCAACATCTTATGGATTGCCTGGGCGGAGCGCCTTCCCGCCCCCATGGCCGAGATGACCGTCGCCGAACCGGTCACGATGTCTCCGCCGGCGAAAACACGCGGTTTCGAAGTCAGGCCGGTTACGGGATCGGCGATGTAGTATCCTCTGGAATTCAGCTTCAGGTCGGGTGTCGTCGAGGATAGAACGGGATTGGCCCCGGCACCGACGGCGACCAGAACGGTATCGAATTCGATCGTCTGTTCCGATCCGGCAATCGGGATCACGTTTCTCCGTCCTGACTCATCCGGTTCAGCCAGTTCCATCCGGATACACTCGATTGCCTTGACCCAGTTCTGTTCGTTGGACAGGTACCGGATGGGGTTGGTCAGGTAATGGAAGATGATACCCTCTTCTTCCGCCCGGATCACCTCGTCCAGACGGGCGGGCATTTCCCGCCGGGACCGCCGGTACAAAACGGTTACCCGCTTTGCGCCGAGTCGCAGGGACGTTCTCGCGCAGTCCATGGCGACATTGCCGCCGCCGATGACGGCAACGTGATTTCCCACGTAGACGGGCGTATCCGTATCGGGAAATTCATAACCCTTCATGAGATTGACACGGGAAAGAAATTCGTTGGCCGAGAGAATGCCGTTCAGGTTCTCCCCGGGAATTCCCATGAAAACGGGAAGTCCCGCGCCGACACCCAGATAGACCGCTTCGAATCCCCGGTCAAAAAGTTCGTCGACCGTGAAGATCTTGCCGATGATCATGTTGTTGAAGACCTTCACTCCGAGGGATTTGAGGTAATCGATTTCCCGTTTGACGATGGCCTTGGGCAGGCGGAATTCGGGAATGCCGTAGATCAGGACCCCCCCGGGTTCATGGAGGGCTTCGAAAATCGTCACCTCATGCCCCAGGAGGGCCAGGTCGGCGGCAACGGTCAATCCCGAGGGGCCGGAGCCGACGACGGCGGCCTTGTGTCCCGTCGGACTGGTCGGTTTTTTGACCTCGGCCAGCGGCTGGGTGTATTCGTAATCGGCGGCAAATCGTTCGAGATTTCCGATTCCGACGGGTTCCCCTTTCAGACCCAGCAGGCACATTTTTTCACATTGGTCTTCCTGGGGGCAGACCCGGCCGCAGACGGCGGGCAGGGCGTTTTTCTCTTTAATCTTGTAGATGGCCTCCAGGAACTTTCCCTCTTTGATCAATTTGACAAAGGCGGGAATGTCGATTTCGACGGGACACCCCTCCACGCATTTCGGGTTCTTGCACATGATGCAGCGGGAGGCTTCACGCTGGGCCGTTTGTGGATCGTATCCGAGGGGCACTTCATCGAAATTGCGGATACGCGACGAAACGTTCTGTTCGGGCATCTTCTGGCGGTTTATTTTTTCGGCCTGAGTTTTTTGCTCCATGATTGAATCCCCTTATTGGATGAAAGTAATGTTCGGAAACCTTATCGGACGGAGAAAAGAAGGGACTCCCTCTCCTGGTTCAGGTACATGCCTTTTCTCTTAAGGAGTTCGTCGTAGTCGACGAGATGGCCGTTGAAACTGGGGCCGTCGACGCAGGCGAAACGGATTTTACCGCCTACCGTTACCCGGCAACAGCCGCACATGCCCGTCCCGTCCACCATGATGGGGTTGAGGCTGACCATGGTTTTGATCTGGAAAGGGCGCGTGATCGCGGAAACGGCCTTCATCATGGCGAGCGGACCGATCGCCCAGACCAGCCTGACGTCGTGAGACGTTTTTAAATAGTTGTTCAGGGCTTCGGTTACGAGACCCTTCTGACCGGAACTGCCGTCGTCGGTGGTGACGATCAGCTCGTCGCAAAGGGCTCCCATTTCCTTTTGCAGGATGATCAGATCTTTGTCGCGGGCGCCGATGATGCCCACGAGGTAGTTGTCCAGCGCCCGGTAGGCCTGGGTGATGTGGTACAGCACGGCGGTTCCCGTCCCGCCGCCCACCATGACCACCTTGCCGATTTTTTCGATTTCATCGGGTTGTCCCAGGGGGCCGACCACATCCTTGAACCGTTCTCCCACCTTCATGTTTCTCATCAGGGCCGTTGTTTTCCCCACGACCTGGAAGTAAATCGTGATGGTTCCTTTCGCCGGATCCTTTTCCGTGATGGTCATGGGAACGCGCTCCCCCGTCTCATTGACCCTCAGGATGATGAACTGACCGGCCCGGGCCTTTCGGGCGATGAGCGGGGCCTCGATGATCATTTTGCAGATCGTCCGCTTGGCGAGTTGTTCTTTTTCGATGATGGTATAGGAATCTTCTGAAATGGATACCTGCTGACACGGGTGTTCTTTTTTGCTGTTCATGCGACATTACCCCCATGTGATGGTGTATCTATACGGTTGCCTTCAATCGATTCATCGCGTCGGCTTTTCCCTTCACCCCGCTGACGGGGACCCCTGTGTGACCTGTGGAGGCCGATTTGTCATTTTCTTGAATGCAACTGCGTATAAATCAGGTGCTAGAAGGAACGATGTTCAGAACGATTAAAACTCTTTTTCAGCTTAACCCGGTTGAGGAAGAAACATTGTATTAGAATGGACATGACAGTTTGACGCGATAAAAAAAATTGCAACTTAGTATACAATTTGAAGAAAAACGTGTCAAAGGGATTTTTCCGCGTTTTCCCGGTTTCCGCAACGACTTGTCGGCCCTTTGAAGAATGGTGGATCCGTAAAAATCAACAATGTCTTCCGGCCGGGAGGCTGTGTCGTAATGTCATTCTGAGCCGTCAGGCGAAGAAGCTCGTTTTTTTAACATTCAGTTATGATTAGATTCTTCACTTCGTTCAGAATGACCTCAAACGTCAATCGGGTATTACGACACAGCCTCCCGGGGGATGCGCCACGGAAAGGAAAACCCGAGTCGAAGGGGATTGAATGCCGCAAGGGGAAGGACGAATGAGTGAAAAATGGAACGGATGGGAAAATCGTTGAAAAAGGAGTCGTCCGGCATGATCCGGGCGGCTCCGTCAGGATTCCGCGTTTGTCTGCTTTAAGCTGTCTCGGCTTGATGACTGCGGAGACGGTGAAATCGTGTCATTCTCAGCTGACCATGTTTTTCACGGCTTCGATGACGGGCGATGTGAACAGGGCCACGAGCATCGTGTAGAGGGCGAAGGCTCCGACTACTTCCCCTGTTTCCACCGTTATTTCACGGCCATGCGCTCGATGGCGCTCCTGAATTTGGAAAGCATCACCCGCCGCTCATCTTCCGTTATGTAGGGGACGGCGGTGAAATAATTATGACCGGTCAGTTCCATGCCGCAGAACTGGAAGATCCCGACATCCGTCAGGTTATGCATGCTCTGGAACACGCCGTCCTCGATGTTGGTCTCTTCGTCGGCCCCCGTCGTGTTGACGATATAGACCTGCTTGTTTTTCAGGAGGCCCTTGGGACCGGCCTCATCGGCCGTGTAGGCAAAACCGAAGGAAAAAAC
>JAGVTI010000202.1 GCA_019136935.1 Deltaproteobacteria bacterium | reverse complement strand
TTGGAGCCTTCGAAACGATTCATCTGAAGACTTCTCGCCCGCGTCACACGCTTCCTGATCTCATCGGACGATTCCGCGCTTACCCGGGAGGTAAGATCGCGGTAACGAAGCGACGGAACTTCGATGTGGATATCGATCCGGTCCAAGAGGGGTCCGGAAATCTTCGACTGGTACTGCCGGATCTGGGTCGTCGAACATCGGCAGGCCTGCTGGGTATCCCCGTAGTACCCGCATGGACAGGGATTCATCGCCGCCAGGAGCATAAAGCGCGCGGGATAAGTGGCCGTAGAGGTAGACCGGGTGATGGTGATGACACCGCTTTCCAGGGGTTGACGCAGGGCTTCCAGGGCGTTTTTCCTGAATTCCGGGAATTCGTCCAGGAAGAGAACCCCATGATGGGCCAGGCTGATTTCACCGGGTTTGGGCGTATGGCCTCCGCCGACCAGTCCCGCATCGGAAATGCTATGATGGGGGGCACGGAAAGGCCTGGTCCGGACGATCATCTCTTCCCGGTTCAAAAGGCCGGCGACGGAATAGATTTGGGTGGTTTCGATCGCCTCCGGAAAGGACCAATCCGGGAGAATCGTCGGCAGCCGCTGGGCCAGCATGGTCTTACCGGATCCGGGAGGACCGGTCATCAACGCATTGTGTTGTCCGGCCGCGGCGATCTCCAGGGCCCTTTTCGCCTGTGCCTGCCCTTTGATTTCACTGAAATCGGACAGATAAGAACGGCCCGCCTGAAACAGGTCTTCCGCGTTGACCCGAAGGGGCGTAAAAACTTTTTCACCCCTGAAAAACCCGACCACATCCGCCAGGTTCCCGACGCCGATCACCTCGATCCCTTCGACCATGGCCGCTTCCAGGGCATTGTCATCGGGAACGATAACCCCCCTCTTGGCCATTTCCCGGGCCAGAAAAGCCGTAGGCAAAACCCCCTGGACGCCCTTGACCCGGCCGTCGAGGGACAATTCACCCATAATGAGGTAATCCGCAAGAAATTCCGGCCGGATGAGCCCCTCCGTGGCAGCGAGTCCCACGGCGATGGGAAGATCGAAAGCCGTGCCTTCCTTCCTGATATCGGCGGGAGCGAGATTGACCGTGACATGGTGGCGGGGATACGCGTAGCCCGAATTCTTCAGGGCCGCCCGAATCCGGTCCTTGCTCTCCCTGACGGCCACATCGGGAAGGCCGACCGTAGAAAACTGGGGCAGGCCCGGGGAAACGTCCACTTCCACTTCGACGGCACAGGATACAACGCCGATGGTGGTACTGCTGAATACCTTGACGATCATTCTCTCCCCCCGGGAAGGTATGCACAATATTGCATACAAAAGTTTGGGACCGAGGTTCCCCCGGTCGCCGATCGAACCGTCGTTTCTCGTAAAAACCCGGTTGATCAGGTACCGCTATCTCTATAATAGTATTCGGCATCAGGCAAGATGTTTCTCACCCTGCACCGGTCCGGCCATGGGATCCCTGCATGTCCGTCCGCCCGTTCTTTTTCTCTGAGCCATTTCCGAGATCAAACAAAAACTCTTTGATTGCAGCCCGTTAAGATCCGGACAAAATAAATTCCGTTTTTTATAGTGTCTCCCTGCAAACCTGTTCTTGACGACTGGGAAGGCCTGTGTTACTAATTCTCCGGTTATCTCATCAGCGGGAAAGAACCTTCGCGAGGGGGGCATTAGGTGAGTCAGACTTTATCTCATCTGGATGAAAAAGGTCAGGCCAGGATGGTTGATGTGACGGTCAAGGAACCGTCCCTGAGGGAAGCGACGGCCACAGGCAAAGTCGTCATGTCTCCTCGCACCCTCGCCCTGATCCAGGAAGGGGGAATGCCGAAAGGAGATGTCTTCGGCGTCGCCCGCATCGCCGGGATCATGGCAGCCAAAAAAACGGGCGAATTGATTCCCATGTGTCATCCCCTGGAATTGACCCATGTCGAAATCCGCTTCAACGTCAAACCTGAAACAGGGGAAGTGTTCATCGAAAGCCAGGCAAGGCTCGTGGGAAGGACGGGGGTTGAAATGGAAGCTCTCACGGCGGTCAGCGTGGCAGCCCTCACGATCTACGACATGTGCAAGGCCGTCGACAAGGAAATGGTTTTAACGGACATCATGCTGGTGAGAAAATCGGGTGGCAAAAGTGGTCTTTTCGAAAGAAAAACCTGATTTCCCAATCCCCAACTAAGCAAAGATAATGGATTTTCATCGTTATAAGATCAAGAAATCTTTTTTGATTCCTTTCGGCTTGGCAGTGTGCCTCCTTGCCGTCCTGCTGTGCCTGTCCTTTCTGTCCGCACGTTCCACCGCCGAGACGATCGTGCTGGTAATCCTGCTATGCGCCGCTTTACCGGCTCTTTTCGAGATCTCTTATCGTACGGTCACGATCGGCGCCGACGGGCTGACCGTCAGAAAGTTTCTCAGGGGCAGGGAAATACCCTGGGAAAGCATCCATCAGGTGGGTGTGCTGACCGTCCGCCGCAAATGTTACCTTCTGCTGACCACCCGGAGAGGTTTTTATATCCTCTCCAACGCCTATGGAAATTTTATCCGTCTCGTTCAAGATATCATGGATCGAGTTCCGCCTGACCGGGTGGAAGCGGAGGTCCGCCAGCAATTGGAAGATCCTCCGGTCTATCGCGGCGATGTCCTTTCCATCTGGATCGCCGTCATTGTGATAACCGCTCTGATCGTCATGAAACTGTTACACATTATTTAACAGGACGCATTATGGCCGGAATGGACAGAAAGACGGAGGGAAAAATCATGGAAAGAGCCGTAAACATGAAGAAAGAGGAAGACTCGACCAGAGCGATCATCGAGGATATCCTGCGTAAAGACCTGGAAAACATCCTGACCCTCCTCGATTCGAAGGGAAACGGGAAGAGCACCCTTTACGACGAGATCATCTCGATCGTGGATCGAAGTCTGTTCAAAATCGCCCTGCACCGCTCCGGTCAGATTAAAAGCGCCGCTGCGACTTACCTCGGTATCAACCGCAACACATTCCAAAAAAAAATGATCAAACTGGGGATGAACGGCCGGGCAGACTAGTCCTTCGGGGTAGACGAAAGGGCAGAACGGCCGGCGGGCGTCATCACCCCGCCCGCCCGAAGATGACCGCTTGAAATTTATCATGAACCTATCGAAGTCCATAGAGCTGCTCCTTGAAAAGGGCGTGGTCATCCCTCAACCTTTTTCCGTGGAGATCGGGAAAGACGTGCCCACCGAACACATCTCCGGAGACGGCGTCGTCCTGTATCCGGGAACAAGAATCGACGGTTCAGGAACGGTCATTTCTTCCGGGGTGAAACTGGGCCACGAAGGACCGGTCACCATCGAAAACTGTCAACTCGGTCCCGGCTGCGAACTCGGGGCGGGCTTTTTCCGGTCGTCGGTTTTCCTTGAAGGAAGCCGGATGGAAAGCGGCGCCCACGTCCGGGAAGGGTGTCTCCTGGAAGAAGGAGCCAAGGCCGGTCACACGGTCGGCCTGAAGCAAACGATTCTGTTTCCCTTCGTGACCCTGGGTAGCCTGATCAATTTCTGCGACTGTCTCATGGCAGGGGGAACCGATTCGAAAAATCACAGCGAAGTGGGAAGCGGCTACGTCCACTTCAATTACACCCCCCAGCAGGACAAGGCCACGGCCTCCCTCATCGGAGACGTCCCCCGGGGCGTGATGCTCCGGGAGCGGCCCATCTTCCTGGGTGGACAGGGGGGACTGGTCGGCCCCGCCCGGATCGGCTACGGAACGGTCATCGCCGCGGGAATCGTCTTCCGGGGAGATTGCCCGGAAGGGGGGAAACTGATCCACTCCGGCAGCGGAACGAACCGGGACGCGCCCTTTTATCCGGGACTTTACGGCAGCGTGAACCGGCGGGTTCAAAACAACCTGACCTACCTGGCAAACCTTCTGGCCCTCAAACAATGGTATGCCCACGCGCGGCACCCCTTTTGGGCCGGAGACGCGCTGGGTGAGCCCCTGTATCGGGGTGCGCTGGAGACGCTGGAGCGGGCCTTACGGGAACGTTTGAAACGATTGGATGAACTGGAGGAAAAAATGGATGGATCCCTTGCTGCAGCCGGGACATATCTGAAAGGGGATAAGAAAAAAAGGATCGTCGGAGAACAGAGAAATTTCCTGGATCGATGGCCCGAAATCCGCAGTGTCTTTTCACACCGTATCGAAGAATCCCTGGGATTGGAGGATCGCCGCCTGTTTCTCGAGAAACTGCAGGAAACGGCCGAGAAACATGAAAAATACCTCCCCACGATCAAGGCATTGACGCCCGAAGCCGTCGCTGCCGGAGAGCGTTGGCTTCGGCATATCGTCGACGGGATCACGGCACGCGCCATGGCCTGCCTGACCGGGAAAACGGACAAACCGTGAGGGGAATTTTCATGTCGATCCATTCCCTTTGGCAAAAATGTTTTTCCTTTCTCCGGAAATGGCACGGCTTCATCGGCGCCGATCCGAACGACTGTCCCCCTTGCTCGGTGATTCTCTTCCCGCTTTACCCGGCCACTTTTTTCTGCGGCCTGGCAGGTATTCTTGCCGTCAAAGGCGCCGCTTCGACAGGAAAGACTCCAGGGATTGCGCATCTTTTAACCCTTTTCGGCCGCATCAAGGATCACCGGATCGCCGATGTGCAGGCCGGGTCACAACCGATTGAAGACTATCTGGACGGGAATGGCGTTCTCGAAGAAATGGCCCGATGTCTTTTTGACCTCAAAAGCGACGGCCTGTTCCGGGAACTCTTCACCCACCCGGACATGATAGCGGAACTGGAACATCTCTCCGCTGAAATGGGGGCGTTTCTCCACCGTGAAGAAACGGCGCTGGAAGAAGCGGCGGCTTTTTTCACGACGGACCACCTTGAAACGATCAACCGCCGGATGGTTCTCCTGCGGGACATCGTCTGGGGCGTCGAGCAGGATGTCCTGAAAACGGTGGATCAGATCACGGATCTGGCCGGAGCGGATGCCGCCGCATTGGAAACCGGTTCCCTGGCGAAGTACCGGAAGATCAACTTCCTCCTGAACTGCCTGAATCGGCTGGAAGTGCGGGGACGGGATTCCGCGGGAATCCAGGTATCCTTCACGGCACCGGACGGGAACACCTTCCGGGAGATCGTCCACCGCCTCAGGGAAAAGGATCTCTACGGAGAGCTGGCCGGCAGGGTGGGAACGGGGGACCTGGTCAACGGCAGCATCAATCTCTCCTGCTCCCTGGCGGACTTGGACACGCCGGAACACCGCACCGGCGACACGGTCGCCTTCACCTACAAAACAGCCTCGATCATCGGTAAACTGGGGCAGAATGTTCGCGACCTCAGGCAATCGATTCGAAACGACCGGATTCTCCGGGAATTCACCCAGGCCGGGACGGACTGTGAATCCTCTTTCTGTCACACCCGCTGGGCGTCCGTCGGCTCCATTTCCATC
>JAGVTI010000020.1 GCA_019136935.1 Deltaproteobacteria bacterium | reverse complement strand
GGCCCTCTGAATGGGGACGATGGCCGCGAGGATTCCCACGGCAAGGGACGAGGCAAAGGCCATGGAAAGAGAAGACGTCGCTACGGTGAAGATGGGAAAATACATGCCCAGGGCCTTCTTGAAAATTTCGGCCGCCGGGAAGGCCAGGGTAATTCCGGCAAGACAGCCGCACAGGGAAATGATGACCGATTCGCCGGCAATGAGTCCGCCGATGGCCCATCCGCCGAATCCCAGGGTTTTCAGGATAGCGTATTCACCGGTCCGCTCCCTGCTGGTCATGGCCATCGTGTTTGCCACCACGGCCAGCATGATGAAAATGACCACGAAGGAGACCACTTCAATGGCAGTGATGATGGCCCCGCTCATGGCAATGAAGCCCTGCTGGAACGCCTTTTCCGTTTCCGTCACGGTTTCGGCCCGGGAGTTTTTAAAGGTCTGGTCGATGGCCGAGATCACGGCGGAGGAGAGATCCGGATTGGTGACGCCGATCATGTAAAATCCCACCTCGTCCGCCCGGGAAGGCGCGGTTTTTTTCAGCGTGGCGCGGTTTTTTTCAGCGTTTCGTTCAAGTAATCCCAGTGAAAGAAAAACTGGGTTTCGTCGACGGAATCCGTTTTGCCCCGGTAGATCGCCCGGAGGACGAAATCCCAGTTCCCGGGATAGATGGTCCCCCGCAGGGTAACGATGTCCCCGATTTTCCAGCCGTATTTTGCGGCCAGCTTCCTTCCGGCAGCGAAGGCCTTCCGATCTTTCAGAAAGGCTTCACGCTCCTTGGAAGACAGGACGTATTCCGGGTAGAGTTCCAGGTAACTCCTGGGTTCTACGGCGAAATTGGCGAAGAAATTCTTCTCGTCGATGTAGATGCCGCCGAACCAGTTGCCGTAGGAGACCAGGCGCACGCCGTCCACCTGGTGAATGCGATCCTTGTAGGACAAAGGGAGCGGGAAAATGATGGAAACGGCGTTGCGTGATACGAGGCGGCTTGCCGAGGAGGCATCGGCACCGGCATACCAGGCGCCGATGACCGTCCGCAGCATGACGAAGGCGAGAATGGCGATGGTAATGCTCAGAATGGTCAGCAAAGCCCGGAATTTGTGGCGAAAGGCGTTTTTAAAAAGGAGCCTGACAATCAGCATCGGTCAAGACTCCTTTCTCGAGGTGGCGGAGGGTCTGGGCGCGCTGCGCAGCCCGGGGATCGTGGGTAACCATGATGATCGTCTTTCCGGATTCCTCGTTCAGCCTTGCCATGAGATTCAGGACATCTTCGGCGGACCGGCGGTCCAGGTCCCCCGTCGGTTCGTCCGCCACGAGGATGGCCGGGTCCGTGATCAGTGCCCGGGCGATGGCGACCCGCTGCTGTTCGCCTCCCGAAAGCTGGGCCGGGTAATGGTCCATCCGGTCACTGAGGTTGACCACGGCAAGGGCTGTTTCAACATGAAGCCTTCTTTCTTTTGCCGTGAGTCTTGTCAGGTGCAGGGGCAGTTCGATGTTTTCAAAGGCTGTCAGGACGGGAATCAGGTTGTAGAATTGAAAGATGAACCCCACATGGGTCGCCCTCCAGAGGGCGAGTTCCGTTTCTGAAAGGGGCGTGATGTCGATGCCGCCGACCCGGATTGTCCCGCTGTCCACCCTGTCGATTCCGGCGATGAGATTGAGGAGGGTGCTTTTCCCGGACCCGGAGGGTCCCATGAGAGCCATGAACTGGCCTTCCCGGATGCACAGGGTGATGTCTTCCAGGACCGGGATGATGTGCTGCCCCCGGCGATAGGATTTCTTCACATGCTCGACATCGACGATGACCGGTTTTTCTTCCATCTATTTTTCGTCAGTTTTAATACAGGTCCCGGATTTCAGATTTTCCGGCGGATTGGTGACAACCCGGTCTCCGATGGAAAGACCATGGGTCACTTCAACGAGATCGCCTAGAATCATCCCCGTGCGAATCGGTATTTCAACGGCCCGGTTTTCTTCCATGCGAAAGACCGAAACCTTTTCTCCCTGGTGGCGGATGGCGTTGCGGGGGATCGCCGTCCGGGGCTTCCGGTCGTCCGGACCGATGGGATGGCTGAGAAAGGAGACCTTGGCGCTCATCTCCGGGAGGACGCGGGGATCCTGATCGATGAATTTGACCTTGACTAAAATGCTGGCCTTGGTGCGGTCCGCCGTTGGAACGATCATATGGACGGCGCCGCGAAAACGGTCATCCGGCAGGGCATCCAACTGGATCTCGCAGGGTTGATCGAGTTTCACAAGGGAAAGGTTCGATTCGGAGACGTCCGCCTCGATCAGCAGGGAGCTCATGTCGGCGATGGTGACGACCGCCGCCTTGGCATCCGCGGCAGCACCGATCGGGGTGACGATATCCCCGATGTCGGCGTTTTTCGTCAGGACAACGGCGTCAAAGGGAGCCCGGATACGGGTGTACTCGAGGGCCACCTCCGCGCCGTCCAGGATGGCCTGTGCCGCGGCAACGGCGGCATGGGCTGAGGCCACACGGGCGGTTGTGTCTTTATAGCGGGCCTCGGCCTGGTCGAATTCGGATTGAGACAGGACCTGCCGGGCAAGGAGTTGCTTTTTGCGGTTATAATTAAGCGCTGCTTCGTGCAGGTCCGCCTGGGCCTGTTCGATTTGAGCCTTGGCGACCGCCAGGTTCGCCGCGGCCTGTCTCCTTGCCGCCAGAACGTCGTCGTCCTCCAGGGTGGCGATGATCTGTCCTTTCTTGACCGGATTGCCCTCTTCCACGCCGAGAGAAACGAGGCGACCCGTCACCTTGGAGGCGACGGCGGCCTTCCGCTGGGCGACCACATAGCCGCTGGCGTTCAGCAGGCTGTAGGTCTGGGTCGGATAAACCCGGCTGACCGTGGCCACATCGACCCGGACGGCGGGGCGGAGAATTCCCAGGGCGTACAGGATGACAAGCAGGATAACCAGCGCGATGCCGGCCGTTATGTAAATGATTTTCTTTTTCCCTCCCCGGGTAAAGGTCTTGACCGATTGGTCGATTTTTAACCGGGACAGTTCGTCCGCCATAGATTCCCCCCTATATTGTCTCGTGTATGGCGAGCCACACCGTTGTTTCTTCCGGAGCGGTCCAGTTGACGCGGTGTCGTTCATGAGCCCCGATCAGGACGAAATCTCCCGGCGAGAGCGTTATTTCGTCTTCGCCCTCGAACTGCAATCCCGCCGTACCCTTGAGCACCATAACCCATTCCGCGTGGTCCTGGTCGTACCAGAAACCGGGCGGCGAGGCGTGACCCCGGGAGCAGATCCGTTCAACACGGAAACCCTGTCCCTGCAGAAGCCCTGAAAACGACTCATCCGGCCGGTTGTCGGGAAAGTCGGAAAAAATGTTGCTGACGGCGTGTCGGCGAAGGCGCATCGGTCATCTCCGCTGAAAAAAGGAAAGAGTACTGGACCACACAGTCGCCCGTTTGACGGAAAGCGGTTTCATCCGCACGACATGCATAATGAAATCAAGGTACAGTCGGATCGTTCGCAGCAACCGGTCGGCCACGACTATACTGAAAAGCCGGTCCATTCGTCAAGATCATTTGCCGGGGAGTTCTATACTTGACAGCCGGGGCAGAAATAGGTTCCGCGGCCTGCGATCAAGCAGCGCGCAACGATTTTACCGCAACGGGGACAGGGAAGGCCGGCACGGCGGTACACGCGGAGTTCATGCTGAAAAGAACCTTTCCTGCCGTGGAAATCGCGCCAGTCGGAAACGGTGGTGCCACGGCACGCTACCGCCCTGCCCAGCACTTCTTTCGTCGAGAGGGCGATCCGGTGCCATTGTGCATCGGTGATCCGACAGGCGGGACGGGCGGGATCGATGCCGGCATGATGAAGGATCTCGCAGGCGTAGATATTGCCGATTCCCGCGATGACCGACTGATCCAAGAGAAAGCTCTTGACGGATCCCTTCCGGGGCCGGCCCCGCGCAGCCAGGTATTCCGGCGTGAGGTTCTGGAGTGGATCTACGCCGCCATGGTACGATGACGAATCCCGTTCCTTCTGGATGGTCAGGAATCGGCGCGGATCGATGAAGAAAACCCGGCCTGCCGTGAAAGTTAGGATCAACCGGGTATATTGAGGAATCTCTTTGACTTCCTCCTGCCACAGGAGCCGTCCCGTCATCCGGAGGTGCACCGCCAGGATCTGTCCGTCATCGAAGGACAGAAGGATTTTTTTCCCCCGGCGTTCGACGCGTGAGACCCGCCGCCCGGTTAGCTCCGTGATTTCGGGCAGCTTGGAATCCAAAACCAGGATGTCCAGGAGCGTCTGTCCCGTAATGGTTTTAACAAGTTGACGGCAGAGGGTTTCCACTTCCGGTAGTTCAGGCATTTTCCATTCCGTACACAGGGGTTTCTGGGAACGAATAATCCCTATTTTATTCAGGAATTGTTTTCTCTGAAACCCGGGGAAAAGTATTGCAATTTTGTCGGTAATTCTGTAGAGGAGATAGCGACATTTACAAGATTTGTCAAAACCATAAAATGACGAACCGGTAAAAAGTCGGGGGGATGTTCCTGTTGTCATCTTGAGTCCTTCGTAACGCCAGAGGTGAAAGTGCGCGGAGGATATGATATTGAAGAGATTCTTCGTCGCGGTTTTTCCTCATCATGACAAAAACGGACTTTTTACAAGGTCATCATAAAGTCGCCTTTTGACAATTCGGAGGAAACAATGCGATTGATACCCAGAGAAGAAAAATTCTTTGACCTTTTCGACGAATTGGCGGAGAAAATTGAGGAGGGCGTCAATGCCTTTCTGGAAATGCTTCGAAATTACGACAGTTTCGATTCAAAACTCGCCCGGCTGAAAAGTCTTGAGCACGAAGCGGACATCATTACCCACACGACCTATGAAAAGATGCACAAAACCTTTCTGACCCCTTTGGATCGGGAAGATATCTACGCCTTGGTCAACAAAATGGACAGCATTCTCGACATGACGGAGGCAACGGCAGTCCGCATGTCCCTGTTTCATATCAAAACGCCCAGACCCGAAATCATCGAGCAGGCGGTCCTTCTCGTGGAGGCGACGAAGAAAGTCAAAATTCTGGTTCACGGCCTCCGGGACATGAAAAACGCGCCCCAGGTACTTGAGGCCTGCGTGGAGATCAACACCATCGAAAACCTGGGGGATGCCCTCCTGCGGAACGTCATGGCAAAGCTTTTTGAAGGCGAGAAAGATCCCATCGAACTGATTAAATGGAAGGACATCTTCGAGCGTTTCGAAGAAGCCCTGGATGTATGCGAGGATGTGTCCAACATCGCCGAGGGTATCGTCCTGAAAAATGGTTGATTCACTCTATTTTGTCATCTTTCTGGTCCTGGTGGCACTGGTCTTTGATTTTTTAAATGGCTTTCATGATTCGGCGAACGCCATTTCAACGATCGTGTCGACCCAGGTCTTGCCGCCGAAATACGCTGTCCTATGGGCGGCTTTTTTTGATTTTGCAGCCGTTTTCTTCATTGGCGTTAAAGTGGCCAACACGATCGGAACCGGCATCATCGATCCAAAAATCGTTAATGATATTCTTATCCTTTCGGCTCTGGGCGGTGCCATTGCGTGGAATATCATTACCTGGTATTTCGGCCTTCCCAGCAGTTCATCCCATGCCCTGATCGGGGGGTTGATCGGCGCGGGGGTCGTCAAGGCAGGCTTCGGCATTCTGGTCTGGAGCGGCATTACCAAAACGACCCTGTTTATTATCCTGTCTCCCGCAATCGGCTTGGTTCTCGGACTCATGATGATGATCATCGTTCTGAATCTCAATCGTCATTCTTCGGTCGCCCGGTCGACACACGTGTTCCGGAAGCTCCAGCTTCTTTCCGCCGCTGTCTACAGCATCGGCCATGGGGGAAACGATGCCCAGAAAACGATGGGGATCATCGCCATCATTCTCTACAGTCACGGTATGCTGGGCTCAACCTTCCACATCCCCATTTGGATCGTGATTACTTGCTATACCGTCATTGCGCTGGGAATTATGTCGGGAGGATGGCGGATCG
>JAGVTI010000239.1:1192-2051 GCA_019136935.1 Deltaproteobacteria bacterium | reverse complement strand
AATGAGAAGACCCCGATTCCGGGTGATTTATTGAAGAACCTGAAAAAGGAATACCTGAGGCGGGAACTCTGGGTGCCCATCGGAAAGGTGGACGGGAAGATCCAGGTCATCGTCGACGATCCGAATAACATCCTGAAAAGGGATATGATCGAAAGCCTTCTCAAGACCAAGGCCGTCAAATACGATGTTTCCCTGGCGGAAGACATCATCAAATACATCAACCTTTTCTACCATTCTACAGCGGATGACTCGTCCATCAACGATATTCTGGGCAAACTGGAAGGCACCGAAGAGTACCTGGACGATGAAGAAGATGCGGATGCCGTTACCGAATCCGACAGCGTGATCATGCAGCTGGTCAACAAGATCATCAACGATGCCTATACCCGGAGAAGTTCGGACATCCATATTGAACCGAACATCACCCGGAAAAATGTCGAAGTCCGCTTCCGGGTGGATGGCGATTGTGCGCTTTACCAGACTCTGCCGTTCAGCTACCGGGCCGCCCTTGTTTCAAGGATCAAAATCATGTCCAATCTGGACATCACCGTGAAAAGGATCCCCCAGGACGGTAAAATCAAATTCAAAAGGCCCACCGGCGACGAAATCGAGCTTCGTGTCGCGACCATCCCCACCCAGGGTGGCGTCGAGGACGTCGTGATGCGAATCCTGGCAAAGGGCGAGATATTCACCCTGTCCGGTGTCAGCCTGTCGAAAAGAAACTGCAGCGAGTTGCTCAAAATCCTGGAAAAACCGTACGGGATGATTCTGGTCGTGGGCCCCACCGGTTCCGGTAAAACGACGATGCTGCACGCCGCGCTTCATCACATCAACACGCCGGAGAGAAAAATATGGACGG
>JAGVTI010000239.1:0-1140 GCA_019136935.1 Deltaproteobacteria bacterium | reverse complement strand
TATGGACGGCGGAAGATCCCGTCGAAATCAGCCAGTACGGCTTGAGGCAGGTTCAGGTCCAGCCGAAAATCGGCTTCGATTTTGCCGCGGCCATGCGCTCCTTCCTCAGGGCCGATCCCGACGTGATCATGGTCGGTGAGATGCGCGATTTTGAAACGGCCAAGATCGGCGTCGAGGCGTCCCTCACGGGTCACCTCGTTTTCAGCACCCTTCATACCAACAGCGCCCCGGAAACCATTGTCAGGCTCCTGGACATGGGTATCGACCCGTTGAACTTCGCCGACTCCCTCCTCGGCATCGTCGCCCAGCGGCTGGTCAGAACTCTCTGCAAAAACTGCAAAACGCCCTACCACCCGAGTCTCGACGAATACAATGAAATCGTCGATATTTACGGTGAGCAAGCTTTCAAGGAACTGAATATCCCCTACGGCAGCAATCTCACTCTCTATAAACCGAAGGGATGCGATGCCTGCGACAAGTCCGGCTATAAGGGCCGAATGGCCATCCACGAACTCCTTCTCAATTCGAACCGGATCAAAAGGCACATTCAGAAGCATGAAACGGTGGAGCTCATCAGGGAAACGGGCATGGAAGAAGGCATGACCACCCTGCTCCAGGACGGCATCGAAAAAGCTCTGCAGGGTTTGACGGATATCAAGCAGGTAAGACGCGTGTGCATCAAGTAACCGGGGGGATCAAGACCTCCCTAAAGCAGGCGATCCGTTTTTTCCTTCCATTTCCCCAGCCAGACCAGCGCTTCCAGCGGAGTCAGGTTGACGATGTCCAGGCGCTTCAGCTCCTGGATTAAAAGTTCCCGCTCGTCGGCAAAAAGGGACAATTGGCCGCCGTTTTTCCCCCCCGCCTTTTGCCGGGCGAAACGGGGCTTCCCGGTTACATCGAACTCCCCCATCTCGAGGTTGTTCAGAATCTCACCGGCCCGATTGATCACGTCGTCGTGAACGCCCGCAATCCTGGCCACCTGGATCCCGTAACTGCGATTGGTTCCTCCCTCGACGATCTTCCGGAGGAAGATGATCCGATTGCCCCATTCTTTCACGGCGATATTGTAATTGCGAACCCCCTTTCTCGTGGCAGCCAACTCCGTCAATTGATGATAATGGGTGGCAAAAAGGGTCCGGA
>JAGVTI010000187.1 GCA_019136935.1 Deltaproteobacteria bacterium | reverse complement strand
TCCATACACACAACAAGGCCGGGCGGGGGGGCTTGAAATGCTCCGCCGGCTTCAAGAAACGGACAGCCATGGAACAGAAAGACTATTACGACATATTGGGATTGCCAAGCGATGCCGGTCAGAAGCAGATCCGGGACGCATACCGCCGGCTGGCCCTGCTTCACCACCCGGACCGGAACCAGGGAAGTCCGGAGGCGGCCGAACGGATGAAAGAGATCAACGAATCCTACGCCGTACTTTCCGATCCCGTAAAAAGAAGGGAATATGATGAGATCAGGCAGGCTTACGGATCATCGGCATACGGCCAGTTCAGGCAGACCCATTCCGATCAGGATATCTTCAAGGACTCGGATATCCGCCAGGTCTTCGAGGAATTGAGCCGTGCCTTCGGCTTCCGGGGGTTTGACGATATCTTCAGGGAATCCTACGGCGCCGGGTACCGGACCTTTGAGTTCAGGGGACCGGGGGCCTTCGGGCGGATTATACTGGGCGGCTTCGGAGACGGCCAGGGGGATCGGAAGGGGGACCTGCTCGGCGGACCTCTGGGAAAGATAGTCCGATACGGCCTGAAAAAGAAATGGGGCATCGAACTGCCTGAAAGAGGAAAGGATGTACACGATTTCATCGTGCTCTCCCCCGAAATGGCCCGGCGCGGCGGCCGGATGCGGTATTCGTGCAAAAAGACGGGCAGGGAGCTGTACGTAACCATTCCCCCGAAGACAAGAACGGATCAAAAATTGCGCCTCAAAGGAATGGGCGAGGCCGGCTGTGCCGGCGGAGAACCCGGGGATGTTTATTTGAAGGTTCACATCAGAAGCTCCCTGATACAGAAAGCGAAGGATTTCATCGCCGCCGTCAGGTCTTCCGTGAAGACGGAATAACGCGATAATATGGGGTTTTTGTATATCTTCCTCGTTGTGCTGGGAATCACGTCCGTGGCCTATCTCGCCAAGCTCTCGGCGGGAAAAGGCGTGTCCTCTTTTGATTTGACCTTTGTGATGTTCACGGCGGCCGGGGTTCTGGGGTATTTTTTTGCCGAATTCAACAACGTGGCTCCGGCCTGTTATACGGTGGAATTATGGTCCGTTTCCATCCCCGCCGGAATCGGCGGGGCAACGGCCGTTTACGTTTTCAACAATGCGGTCAGGATCGGCCATTTCGGTTATTCCCATGCCATTTACAGGTCGTCGTTTCTCATCCCGGTTGTGATCAGCGTCGTCTTTTTCGGATCGAGACTGAACATTGCCATGGCAGTCGGAATCTCAGCCATACTGGCATCGATCATCCTGATATCCTGGTCGAACGATGCCTTCTCCAAAGGGCCAAACAACCTTCTGTGGTTTCTCCTGAGCATATGCGCCTTTGTGTTGAGCGGCCTCCCAAGGATCGGGCAGCTGCTGGCAAGCCATAACCGGATGAACTCATTCGCTTATCTATTCTTGTCATACGCTGTCGGTTTTGCCGTGCTGTTCATCATCTTTCTGGCCGGACAAAGGCGCATAAAAATCCATGCCTTATTTTACGGCGTTCTCGCCGCTTTCGCGAGCTATGTCGGCGTCTATTGCACCCTTGAAGCCCTCAAGCTTCTCCCTGCGGCGGTCGTGTTTCCCATTACGCTCAGCGGACCGATCATCCTCGGCATGTTCATCTCTTTCGTCTACCGGGAAAAGATCAGGCTGCATGGCTGGATAGGCGTTTTTTTGGGCGTGTGCGGGATCACAATCCTCTCTCTTCAGACTTATGCGGCCTGATCAGGCCTCCGCCGCGGCCCTGAATCCTTGTCTTCCCATGCGCCGGGGCATCACCAAGGCGGTTACCCCCTTTTTTCGCCTTGAGCACCGGCTCACGTTCAAGGGGTCACTCCGAGCGAAGCGAAGAGGCTCTCTTCAGGGAAACTCTTCGTCGCTTGCGCTTCCCGGAATGCCCCAGACGGACTTCTTACAAAGGCTCACTGGTGGCGACAGGCAGATTCAGGCCCCGGGCCTTCGCTCGCAGCTCCTATCCCGGTCAAGTATTCATTGTAAACTTCGGAGCCGTCAGGATTGTTCCAGCAGGATGGATCCGAACCTTTCCAGTTCCGGCCGAAATAATACGCATTTGCTCGACAACCGTAGCAGATATGACGATTTTCACAAACACCGCAATGCCCTTCCGGAACGGGGCATTTAAGAGAATCCTTGTTTTTTTCCCAGACGTCTTTGAGATTTTCCTGTCTGAGATCGGCAATGGTCTCACTGTCCGGTAACGTATCGCACCCTTTGACGCAACCTTCAGGGTTGACGGCAATCGTCGTTTCACAGTACAGCTTTCCGGTTGCCGTGGGTCCCAAAGCCAACATGGCGGGATTGTTCATTTTTTTCGCCCTGAGCTCATAAACGTATCGTATTTCCGCACGTGACGGGACCAGCCGGGCCACATCCCATCCCCTTCCCGCAGGCTTGAATACACCGCCTGCATAAGAACCGACGCCGATGTAATCAAAGAAATAATCAAAAGTGGCCTCCATATCCTTAATCAACGGCTTGATGATGGGCACCGCCAGGTGCATATGCCTGGGATCATAGCCTGCATCCAGTAAAAGATGAATCCCTCGCAGGGATCTTTCCCACTCAGCCGAAGAACACCTGTTAACCGGATGGGTTTCCAGAAAAGTGGACTTGTTGATTGAATCGAAATGGACGAGCAAATCGTCCGCCAGTTCGACGAGACGCTTTGCTTTCCTGTAATCGGTCAATGCGCTGAAAGGAGAAGCAAAAAAATGTCTTACCTCGTCGCCTCCTTTTTCTTTCAGGTACTCGAGCAGGATATCCCAGTCCGAGCGGAGAAGGGCATCTCCGCCAGGCCAGGAAAAACATCGAATGCCCATGTCGATGGCCTGATCGAAAATTCTTTTCCATTCTTTCGTGGTCAGTTCATTTGACGTGTCCCACTTTTTCACGAACGATGCGTAGCAGTACGAACATCCCGAAAAGCATCTCCTGGTAATCTCTACCTCAAGACCGTAAAGCTTGTTTTGCTTCGCATACTCCGCCCTTTTTTCGAACTGGTACGCATCGCGATAGCATTTTGAAATATCCTTTATTTCGACCATTTTAATCCCCCCAGGCGGTTTGCTTATTTCTAAATCATGGGCTGAAAACCCTTTCGTCAAGGAAGGGGGCCGCCTGGACAGGAGGCCCCCTTCGGTACAAACGGTCAATGCCGCGGATTTACTTGATCCCCTGTTCCTTGATGGCCTTCAGAATCTTTTCCGGCGTAGCCGGAACATCGGTGATCATGATACCGATGGCGTTCCGGATCGCGTTGAGAACCGCGCCGGGAGGATTGGCCAGGGCACCCTCCCCTGCGCTCTTGGCGCCGTAAGGGCCGAGCGGATCGGGTTCCTCAACCAAAATATTGATCAATTTGGGCATGTCCGCCGGACCGGGCATCTTGTAGTCCGTGAAACTGCTGTTGAGGCAAAGGCCGTTCTTGTCGTAGTAGATCTCTTCCATCAGGGCCATCCCGATCCCCTGCTGAATGGCGCCTTCATTCTGCCCTTCGCAGGACGGCGGATGGATGGCGCGGCCGATATCGTAGGCCATCGCGCTTTCCATCACCTTCACTTCGCCGGTTTCGATGTCCACTTCCACGTCCATGAAACAGGCCGCAAAGGGCGGCGAGTGATGGGGCGCGAAATGGCTCGCGTAGCCCTGGATCTGGCCGGGAATGCCGATCGTCTTCCCCGTCGCGGGATCGATGAAGTTGTAGACACCCAGGGACGTGATGGTCTTGACATCGATCGACTTGTCGGGGCTCCCCTTGACGAAGATCTTCTTGTCCTTCATCTCGAGATCCTCGACATTGGCCTCCAACTGCCGGGCCGCCCGCTCGAAAAATTGTTGTCTGGCATCCTCGCAGGCGGCTTTGACGGACCCACCGCCGACATAGAGGGTCCGGCTGGCATGGGCGCCGATATCGAATCCTGACGCATCCGAGTTACCCGTCAGCATATGGACGTCATCGAGACTGAAACCCAGGGTTTCCGCCGCGATCTGCTTCAGGGCCGTATGGGCGCCCGTTCCCAGATCGGAACACGACGTAATCACTTCCGCCGTGGCGTCCTCGTTGATTTTAACCGTGCAGGTCGTATGCTCCAGCAGCATCGGGAAGGCGCCGCTGGTATGATTCATCACGGATACCCCCACGCCGCGCCGCTTCGGTCCCGTCTGGTTGGCATAACGGGCCCGCTTCTCCTTCCAGCCGATCGCCTCGGCTCCCCTTCGCAGACATTCGTCGAGGGCGCAGGAGGGATATTTGAAGCCCAGTATCCACGTGTCGTCACCGACACCCTTGTGCCATTTCATGCGCCACTCCACGGGATCGAGACCCAGTTTGCAGCACATTTCATCGACAACCTGCTCCATGGCGATGTTCGTCTGCGGATTTCCGTAAGCGCGGAAGGCGCCGCAGGGTGCCTGGTTCGTGTAGTAGGTGTCCCCCTTGTAGGCCAGGGCGCCGAACTTGTACATGCCGGCCAGCCATGCGCCGGTCGTGAAGGCGACGCCGGATCCATGGGTATAGTATCCGCCTTTATAAGAGGTGAAGTGACCCTGGCAGGCAACGGGGGTTCCGTCGTTCTTGAAGCCCATCTTCATCCTGTAAAGACCGGGATGGCGGCTCTCGGAGGCGATCCAGTCCTCCTCGCGCAGGTACTGGACCCTGACGTACCGGCCCGGAACGGCCAGGGCCATGGCACAGGTCTCCGGTTCGCCGATCATGCCCAGACGGCCGCCGAATCCGCCGCCCACGATGGTCTGATTGATCTTCACCTTCGTCATGGGCAACTGGAACAGGCGGGCTAGCTTGTTATGGACCAGCTTGGGCATCTGGGTCGACGTCCAGCAGTTGAGACGCCCCTGGTCGTCATAATAGGCCACGTAGGCATGGGGTTCCATCTGGCACTGCTTGCATTTCGGTGTATAAAAGGTCTTGTCGATGACCAGGTCCGCCTTGGCCATCTCCGCCTCGGCATCTCCCCAACCGTAGATATTGTTCGGGAACATGACCGACGGCAGTTCAAAACCCAGATTCCCCGGCTTCAGGGGCGTGAACTGGATGGCGTCGGGTTTCTTCGATTCCTCCGCCGTCAGGTAGACCGGCAACGGCTCGTACTCGACGACGATCTTCTCCGCCGCTCGCTCCGCCGCTTCCTCCGTCTTCGCGATGATCCCCGCGATGGCATCCCCCTGGTGCTTCACCCAGTCCGTGAAAATGAACTGATCTTCGATATCCCCCAGGATCTTGCCGGCCGGCTCCGAAACCATCAAATCCAGAACGCCCGTGTTGTACATTTTTTGGGTGACATCCTTCGGCCCCAGCACCTTGAACACACCCGGAACCTTCGCCGCCTCCGAAAGATCCAGCTTCGTCACCTTCGCATGCGCGTATTTCAGGCACCGGACGATCTTCCCGTACAGCATCCCCGGAAACATGACGTCCGCTGCGTAAACCGCACGGCCCGTAACCTTCTCCCTGGCGTCGACCTTGGGAATTCTCTTCCCGATCACAGCAAGTTCGCTCATGAATATCCTCCTTTCCTTCCCTGCTTAACATGTGGAGGCCATCGCATCACCGGCCTTCTGAATCGCCTGCACGATCTTCACATACCCCGTGCAGCGGCAGATATT
>JAGVTI010000164.1 GCA_019136935.1 Deltaproteobacteria bacterium | reverse complement strand
TCCTGATGACCTTGCTTGAGCAGACATTGAGCGCCATTGTGGAAAATTCCAAAGAGCTGATCCGATCTCTGATAAACCGGTTCCTGGATGAATTGCCGCAAATTTATCGAACGAAAATCCTATTTTCATCGAAAAATAAACTCGTTTCTTGTTAAACAACAACGGGTTATAGGATATCTAAAAACTGCGAAAGTTGAGTATAAAAGGAATGCTATTGCAGGTCAAGCATAAAGATGATAAAAAGCGAATCCGTCTCGGCGACGGGCCTGTGATATCCTTCACGCGGATCTCCCAGACCCTCGCATAATGAGGTGAAATATTTTTAATGGAAAAATCATGTCCACAGAACTGATCGAAACCATCGAACTGCCGAACGGGCTGATCCTTGAAATATGGGATTATTCCCGTTCGATCGCCATCGACACGGACAAGGTGGAGCTATACATCCGAACCGTGATCGCTCTCGATCCGTCGTTTTTCGCCGACGAAAGGCATTATGAAACAACCCGGAAGCACATGGGAGAATCGATTCCGTTTGAATACCGCAATGAAAGAACTTTCGTCGCCAAGGCGCAAAGGGAGGACGTCTTCCGGCAGTTCGTCGACACCTTCAAAAAGGATACCCTGCCCTATCTTTCCAAGCCCGATTTTCCCCGGCGTTTCGCCCTGTCCAGGTACCGGGATATTGTGAACAACCCCTTCAAATACCGGGAGAGGCCCTAGGCACGGAGGGACATGAACTTCGAATCTCTCCTCCTGTCCGTCGAGAAGCCCAGTCGTTATATCGGCGGGGAGGTCAATGCCGTCCACAAAAACCACGGGAGTTGCAGACTATCCTTTGCCTTCGCTTTCCCCGACACCTACGAGGTCGGGATGTCCCACCTCGGGCTCCAGATCCTCTACGCGATTCTGAACGGCATGCCCGGCGTCGTCGCCGAACGGTGCTTCGCCCCCTGGCCGGACATGGAATCCCGAATGCGGCAAGCCGGCATCGCCCTGGCTTCGCTGGAAAGCCACACCCCCCTGGATCGTTTTGACCTCATCGGATTTTCTCTCCAGTACGAGCTGTCCTATACCAATGTTCTGAACATGCTCGATCTGGCCCGCATTCCCCTCCGCCGGGAAGCCCGCCGCGAAGAAGACCCCTTGATCATCGCCGGGGGCCCCTGTGCCTTCAACCCGCTCCCCATGTCCCTTTTCATCGACGCCTTCGCCATCGGAGAAGGGGAAGAGATCATCACCGAGATCGTCTCCGTTGTCCTGAACGGAAAGACAAGGGGATACTCCAGGAAGCGCATCCTGGAAGAACTCGCCTGTGTCGACGGCCTCTATGTCCCGGCAATACATAAAAAGGATGCGAGCATCCGGAAGCGGATCGTCACGGACCTCAACCGCTGGCAGCTTCCCGTTTGCCCTGTCGTGCCGCTCATGAAGACGATCCATGACCGGATCACCCTGGAGATCGCCCGAGGGTGCAGCCGAGGCTGCCGTTTCTGCCAGGCCGGCATGGTCTGGCGTCCCGTCCGGGAACGGGACCCCGGAGTCCTCATCGACATGGCCGCGCGGAATCTTTGCTCCACGGGTTACGATGAAATATCGCTGCTGTCCTTGAGCTCCGGCGATTACACGTTCATCGAACCTCTTCTGTCCTTTCTGATGGACCGTTATTACGGCGAGCGTGTCGCACTGGCCCTGCCGTCGCTTCGCGTCGAGACCCTGACGAAAAAACTGATGGATGATATCCGGCGGGTCCGGAAAACAAGTTTCACCCTCGCACCGGAAGCGGGAACCCAGCGACTCCGCAACGTCATCAACAAGGGCAATACGGAAGAAGAACTGCTCAAGACCGTCAGAGGGGTTTTCGAGGCCGGATGGAAGGCGGTCAAGCTCTACTTCATGATCGGCCTGCCCGGAGAAACTGCCGAAGATCTGGAAGGAATCACCAGCCTGGCTCACAAGGTCCTCCGCGAAGGACGCCACCGGGCCCAGGTGACGGTCAGTCTTTCCACGTTCGTCCCCAAGCCGCACACACCCCTGCAGTGGTCCAGGCAGATCACCATGGCGGAAACGATGGAAAAGCACGATTACTTCCGGCAGGCGATCCGTAACCGGAACATCTCCGTCAAATGGCACGACAGCCGGATGTCATTGCTGGAAGGGATGCTGTCCCGGGGGGACGAACAGACAGGACTCCTTGTTGAAGAGGCCTTTCGCCGGGGAGCCCGGTTTGACGGCTGGAGCGACCTGTTCCAGTTCCAGCACTGGGAAGGCGCCATGGAAATGCAACAGATCAGGATTGAAGACCACCTGGCGGAAAAGAAGCGGTCGGCACCTTTGCCCTGGGATTTTATCGATACGGGGCTGTCCCGGGATTTTCTCGTCAGCGAAGCCGAAAAGGCGATGACCGGAGAGCTGACGCCGGATTGCCGTTATGAGGCATGTCACAACTGCGGGGTCTGCGACCACCGGCATATCAAGATCGAAGCGGCAGCGGACCGGGACGACGTGCTGACCCGGCAGCGGCGGGAGGAAACCCCTCCACCCGAAGAAAAAAAAGGTGAAAAACGCTACCGCGTGCTTTTCACCAAGAAAGACCGGGCCCGGCTCCTGTCCCACCTCGAGGTGTCCGCCGCCCTGACGCGGGCCATGAAACAGGGAGGATTCCGATTCATCTTCTCCCAGGGGTTCCATCCCCACCCACGGATCTCCTTCGCCTTGGCCACCTCCGTCGGGATGGAAAGCCTGGCGGAATATGCGGACATCCGCGTGGAAGCAACCACCGGAGACACCCGGCCTCTCATCGAAGCCGCCAACCGGGCCCTTCCCTCCGGAATGACCCTGATGGACATGACGGAATTGCCTCCTGCCGGCCCCTCTCTCAGCGAAAAGATTTCGGCCTTCCACTATCGGGTATCGCTGCCCCGGAATAAATCCATGCTTCCGGATGAGTCGATAGAAGAAAAGCTTCGGGACTTTCTGGCCTCCTCGTCTTTCATGACGGCAAAAACGATAAAGGACAGAACCGTGATCAAGGATATCCGGTCTTTTGTGAAGGACCTTCAGTTCGACCGGGTAAACCACGTTATTTCCCTGCGTATCGGATGGTTGAACAACGGGACCCTGAATCCCCTGGATTTTCTCCGCGAAGTCATTGGGATAGGTGAAGCGGACCTCATCGAGACACGAATCACGAAGACGGAAACCTTCTTCCGGGAGCCTTGACCAAGCGGACGGAGCGATTCCGGGCATTCCCGGGGGAAACTGAAGCGGGACCGCCATATCCTTATAGTATAGAAAGACCGGTTTTATCTCGCGAATCAGCATCGTCTAAGCAGGGGCTACGGGCGGGTATAAAAAACCGGGTATAAAAAACATTGACAAACGGCACCTTTACGGGTAGAGTTCGCCAAAATTTTTTTATAAGGAATTGAACTATGTACGCAGTCATTAAAACAGGCGGCAAACAGCATCTCGTCTCCCCCGGGGATGTGTTGTCCATTGAGAAAGTTGAAGGCGTTAAGGGAGACAGTTTCGTTTTCAACGAAGTGCTGATGGTTGCCAGCGGTGAAGATATCCGTCTGGGAACTCCCGTGGTTGAAGGGGCAAAGGTCATCGGCGAAATCGTCGCTCAGAAAAAAGGCCCGAAAATCATGGTGTTCCGGATGAAGAGACGGAAAAGCTACCATAAAAAAACCGGTCATCGTCAACCCTTGACCTGTATGAAGATCACCGAAATCACCATCTAAGAGGTAGAAGTCATGGCACACAAAAAAGGACAGGGAAGCTCCCGTAACGGTCGCGACAGCAATGCGCAGCGGCGCGGTGTAAAGGTATTCGGCGGCCAGAGCGTCAGCGCGGGCTCCATCATCGTACGTCAGGTAGGAACCAAGATGCATCCCGGAAACAATGTCGGTTTGGGAAAAGACTACACCCTATTCTCGAAAATCGACGGCATTGTTAAGTTTGAAAGGCTTGACAAAAAACGCAAGAAGGTCAGCGTCTACGCTGCATAGCAACGTTAAAAAAGGAGGCATTGGGAAGATGGGGGATCGTGAAGCCGGAGTCGTCAAGTGGTTTAACGACAAAAAGGGGTATGGGTTCATTTCACGTCAGTCAGGCGGGGATATTTTTGTCCATCACAGTTCCATCGTTGCAGAAGGCTTCAGAAGCCTCAAAGAAGGGGACGAGGTGGAGTTTGAAGTGAAAGAGGACGTCAAGGGCAAGTCTGCGGTAGAGGTTAAAAAGGTGTAGACCCGTCCCGCGCGGATGGGCGGGTTTTATGGGCGTAACAATCAGGCATGATACCCAAGAGGCACTCCACAAGGTGCCTCTTTTGTTTTGTGTGCGAATATGAAATTCATCGACGAAGCGGAAATCTATGTAAAAGCCGGGGACGGGGGAAGCGGCTGCGTCAGCTTCAGGCGGGAGAAATACGTTCCCAAGGGAGGACCCGACGGCGGAGACGGCGGCAAGGGCGGTGACATCGTGATCAAGGCCTCGCTTTCCCACCACACCCTGCTGGACCTGAAGTATCGGCCCCGGCATATCGCGCGGCGGGGTGGTCACGGCCGGGGAAGCCTCAAAACCGGTGCGAGTTCCCCCGATCTGGTCATCTCCGTCCCGGTTGGAACGATCGTAAAGGATGCCGATACGGATGAAATCCTCGCGGATCTTACCGCAGACGGCCAGGCATTCATCGCCGCGAAAGGCGGCATCGGCGGCAAGGGAAACGCCCATTTCAAAACTTCGACCCACCAGACACCCCGCTTCTCTCAGCCGGGCATGCCCGGGGAAGAGCGTCGCATCCGCCTGGAGTTGAAGCTGATCGCCGATGTGGGCCTCGTGGGACTGCCTAACGTGGGAAAATCCACTTTCATCTCGAAAGTCTCCGCGGCAAAACCGAAGATCGCCGATTATCCCTTCACGACCCTGACGCCCAACCTGGGGGTCGTCTCCTACGGTTCCTATCGCACCTTCGTCATTGCCGATATTCCCGGTTTGATCGAAGGGGCCCACCGGGGTTCGGGCATGGGTATCCGTTTTCTCCGCCATATCGAACGGACCCGTTTACTGCTTCATATAATCGATATTTCAGACGAATCCCCCCTATCGGGATGGGAGAAATACGCCCTCATCAACCGGGAGCTGTCCTCCTTCGGAGCCAACGTGGCGGACAAACCGCAGATCGTGGCCATCAACAAGATCGACCTGACCGTAACCCGGGACAGGCTGAAAAAAGAAATTGACTTCTTTGCGCAAAAAGGCATAGAAATACTCTCTTTTTCAGCCGCGACGGGGGAGGGCGTCGCCCGCGTGATCGAAGCAATCGTGAACGTTTTAAACACACCTACAACTTCAGATGGATAAATCATGTCGAATATCAACAAAGAAACCTTAAAAGGCGTCCGGAAAGTGATTGTCAAGGTCGGCAGCGCCGTCCTGACCGGAAAAGAAGGCCTGGATCTCCAGATCATCGAACAGCTGGTCGGCGAAATGGCCGACCTGATCAAAAAAGGTTACCATATCGTACTGGTCACTTCCGGTGCCATCGCATCCGGGAAACACCGCATGGGCATTTCGAGCCCCCTGAAGAGCATCCCCCAGAAACAGGCGGCCGCCGCCATCGGCCAGGGAAGGCTCATGCGTGTCTACTCCAACTCTTTCGGGAAACACGGTGTTCATGTCGCCCAGATCCTGCTGACCATGAGCGATCTGACGGAGAGAAAACGATTCCTCAACATCCGCAACACACTTTCCACCCTCCTTGAGTGGGGT
>JAGVTI010000076.1 GCA_019136935.1 Deltaproteobacteria bacterium | reverse complement strand
CCCTTCTTGCGAAACTTTCCGTTTTGGTGATGAGGGATTTCAAGTCGGCGCTGCGGGTCCAGTAGATGGCCTCGATGGAGGGATCCTTGAGGATCAGGTATTTCTTTTCCGCGCTTTCCAGATCGAGCAATACGCCGGTCATCTGTTTCGACGTGCTCAGGAGCGCGTAATCCCGGTTCGCCAGATTGAAGGCAAGACGGTTGATGCGGTACAAACTGAGGATGGCATAGGTGCTCGACAGGACCGTCAACAGGGCCATGAAAAAATAAATAAACAATAATTTCCGGCTGATGGTTAATTTCATCTGAGAACCCCTGATGCCATGGAATGAGAACCTCAGCAAAACTAGCATATTGGACGTCTTTCCGCAAAGTGGAAAATGAGTGTTTTGTGAGTATTTCGACCGTTTGTCCAGGAATCCGTTGGAATGGGATGTGGGGGTAAGAGAAACTTGTCTTGCCGGATCGCCTTGTTCCTGCCGTACGCAGAACGCTTGCAAGCCCCGGTCCGGCCGGCGAAAAACGGAAATGCGATCCGGAACCGGTCCGGACCGCATTTCATGATTCTTCGTCATCCTCGCATGGATTTGAACCCCGGTTACCGGCACGGAAAAACCGGGATGCGGGGTCCTGAAAGATTTGCTATGACGGCGACATCGACGAGAGCTCTTTTTTGAAGGAATAGAAATAGACGGCGCCGATAAAGAGAAATCCTCCCACAATATTTCCGATGGTTACGGGGATCAGGTTCCATTGGATGAATTGGCCCCAGGAGACATTGGCCCCCAGCATGATGCCTGCGGGAATGAAATACATGTTTGCAACGCAGTGCTCGAAACCCGAAGCGACGAATGCCATGATGGGGAACCATATGCCGAAAAATTTTCCTATCATGGCTTTTGACGAAAAGGCCAGGAGAATTGCGACATTGACGAGCAGGTTACAGGCGATGCCCTTCATGAACGCGGACCAGAGACCGATCGTGCCGGCTGCCATGTAAGGAAGTGTCTTTGCTTCCGCGATGGCGATGGCATTCTGCCCGAAGACCGTTAATTCAGGGCCGCCTCCCTTGCTGAAGGGGCCGACGACCATGAGGTATGCCCAGAAAAGGGAACCGATGAAATTCCCGATATAGACCCAGAACCAGGCGTTCCACACCTTGCTCCATCTGGTTTTTTTCTGAAAGACCGCCATGGGAATAAGCATCGTGTCACCGGTAAAGAGTGACATGCCTGTCAGTACGATGGCAATGAGGCCGACGGGGAAGACCGCTCCTGCGATCAGGGACTTGAAGCCGGGGCCCAGGGTTTTATCCAATCCTGTCGCACAGACGGTGCAGAGCGCGCCGCCGACTGCGATAAAAAGACCTGCCATGAAACTTCTTACCAGGAAATTGGGTGCGCCCAATTCCGCTTTGTAAACGCCGGCATTTCCGGCCATTTCAACTACTTCTACGGGTTTGTGTGCCATTTGTTCCTCTTGTTCCTCCTCAGTAAATAAATTATTTTAGCCGTGCCGGTTGTATCCGCACGCCTTTTTTCACTTTTGATGAAGCCGTAAAAAATCTCTCGCAACGAGAGATCCTCCGCATTTGCTCGAATGAAGTTGGGGGGCGTTTTGCGGTTTCTACGAGGCCTGCATTTTCACCTGTTGCAACCTGGACACCGGTTTCGCCGGTCTGTCGCGACGTGTGCTTTCGCGCTCCCGTATCACACCGGTCGGCCCATCCATGTCCTTCTTCCGGTACGCCGCCGCAGGAAGATTGAATAAAAAAACCCCATTCTTCTTAAGAAATGGGGTTTCAAGCGTTTATTCATGACATCAACTTTCACAACAGGGTTAAACTGCATGGCTCCCCGTCGATAACGGCATCATTTGTTTTATCGCGTTTCTCCATTGCTCCTGACTTATAAAAAAGTCAAGAAGTTATTCCGCCGGCGGCTTCGGCGGAAAGGAATAAATCCCGCCTCGAGTTTGCCGGAGCGGATTTTGAGATCCTGCTCCAAGAATTCACAATCCGAAGCGACGACCATCATTCAACCGGCACAAAAAAATCTGAGGCAATTTGAACACCTCAGATTCTTTATAAGATATATGGCGTCCCCACGGGGATTCGAACCCCGGTTACCGGCGTGAAAGGCCGGTGTCCTAGGCCTCTAGACGATGGGGACCCGAGATCTTGAAATGCCGCTGCAAAAAAATCAGGTCACATGTGAATTGGTGCTTATAATGATTGTTGCGAAGGAAGTCAAGAAACAAATGATTTCATCCGCAATTTTATTCTATTCAAATACGACCGGTTCACGGAGAATCGTGTCCATGGCCTCGAAAGCCAGGGCCGCCGTTTCCGGGTGGGATTCCTTGAGGGAGGCGATCTGCCGGAGATTGTCCGCCGTCCTCGTGATCAGCATGGCGAAATCCCCATCGGCGATGCCGATCTGGCCGGTGATCGCTTCCCAGTCCATCCCCCTGGCCCAGGCGTAGATGGCCCAGGCGGGCCAGAGAAACATGGGGCTGACGGGGAATTCCTCCTGCTGCATCCGTTCCAGGAGATCGGTCAGCTGTCTGCGAAGCCGGTTGAAGCCCCGGACGAGTTTGCGCGGGGTGATTTTCCGTGTAATCTTGATTTCCTGGTCGCCGTCGTACACGAAGGGGGCCACCAGGGCTGCCAGGAGCTTCGCATCGTGTCGGGGGAAGGCGTCTTTTCTCAGGCATTCGGCGATCAGAAGCGGCTGATCGAGCCGGAGTTTCGATGCCCAGATGCCGTTTTCCGTCAGCCGATCGGCTTCGTCAACGAAATTTTCCTTTTTCAGAAAAGCGAGATGCTTGAGAAAATCGTCCCACCGGCTTCCCTTCTCTCCCGTGTCCGGCCCATCCTGGTAGGAGGCGAGGGACCTTTCAAAAATCACCCGGATGTCGTCGGTGGACTGGGACAGCAGCAGGTTCAGGATCATGGAAAAGTCGCTTTTCAACTGGCTTTCGATGGCTTCCGGCCTTTTGTACAGAAGCTTCCGGATATGGTGGAGGTCCATGAAGCGTCCCGGTATGGCCAGCATGAAGCCGATCTTGTCCTGTCCCCGCCTTCCCGCCCGGCCCGTCATCTGGTGAAAATCGATGCTGCTCATGGGCCGGAATTCGTAACCGTTGTAACGGTCGGAATTGAACAGGACGATGGTGCGGGCAGGATAATTCACACCCGCCGCGACCGTGGAGGTGGCGAAGATCGCCCGGAGATGCCCCCGGTTCATCATGGTTTCCACCAGAAATTTCCAGGCCGGCAGCTGCCCCCCGTGGTGGGCGGCGACGCGGCATCTCTGGAGATGGGACAGATGCCGGTGATTCCTGAGATAGGGGAACCGTTCCAGGAGTTCCGCCAGGTCACGATCGAATTCCTCGTCCGCAAACGACGGCGGAGCGGGATGACAATGAGAAAGGGCTGCATCGCAGTCGGTCCGGGATTTGAGAAAAAAGATGGCGGGCGTCAGGTGGAACTGCTCCAGGGCGTGGATGATCTCGCCGATCCGGGGAGCCATGTAGCGCAGGCGCCTTTCCTGTTCGGCCCTTTCCATGTAATCGATGACGCCGGGATAGAGCTTCTTGTTCTCCAGGTAAGGCATGATCCGGCCCGATGGATGTAAAAATAAGGGATATAGGGGAACGGGCCTTTTTTTCTCCTTGATGACGACGCAGGGCTTGCCCCGGAGGCCGGAGAGCCACCCGGCCAGTTCCTCATCGTTGCCGATGGTGGCTGAAAGAAGGAGCAGATTGACCCGGGGAGGAAGATAGATCATGATCTCTTCCCACACGACTCCCCGGTCCGCATCCCCCAGGTAATGGGCCTCGTCGATCACCACGAGGTCGCAGGGAAAATCCTCGCCCCGGTGCATCATGTCGTAGAGCTGGTTCCGGAGAATTTCCGTCGTGCCGACGATGATGGGAGCGTTTGTGTTTTCCTTCGTATCGCCCGTCAGGATGCCCACGTTGATGCCGTCGAAACAATCGCTGAACTCGACCCATTTCGAGTTGCTGAGCGCCTTCAGGGGTGAGGCATACCAGCAGCGTCCCCCCCGTTTGAAGACCGAAAGGATGGCCTGCTGGGCGATCCAGGTTTTTCCGGAACCCGTGGGTGCGGAAACCAGGCAGTCCGCGCTTTCGATGGATTCGATCGCCTCCCGCTGAAAGCTGTCGGGGATGAATTCCGCCTGGGCCGGTTTCCCGATTTTTTTGAAAACGGCCTGCAGACGGGGATCGATCTCCGG
Organism: Deltaproteobacteria bacterium; assembly: GCA_019136935.1. Taxonomy (GTDB): domain Bacteria; phylum Desulfobacterota; class Syntrophia; order Syntrophales; family JAAYKM01; genus JAAYKM01. The sequence goes on along the minus strand of JAGVTI010000076.1, from coordinate 1,536 downwards.
TTTCATCCGGTGATGATGCCAGCCCTCCTTCCTGCGATGGAGTTTTGTCGGTCTTTCGACTTCTGTTTGCGGGAGTTGTTCTTTCGGCGGGTGCGGGCGTCGTCGATGCCGCCGATGATGACGGGCGATTCCGGTTTGTTCCATTAATTCCTTCTGTCCATTACAGAGTTTCTATCCTGAGTGACGCTATCACATATCTTGATGCGCGTAAAGGAGAATGGCCTTTCGCCGCCGGTTCGCCGTCCCCTTCCTGAAACGGAGAATTGCAACCTTCTGAAATTTAAATAGTACTTGAAGTTGAGAATAAAAGCGGATATACAGACTCGGCTGTTTCAGTACAGCCGATGCCTGTTCGTTGTGCCGGGGGCAAGCAAAATCAATCCAAGGAGTACCATGCCGATGGCAAAGAAACTGAATGACACGCTAAAAACCATAGAGACATATAAGACGGTCAATCCCCATTACGGGGATCTTCTCGATATCCTGGAAGAAATCCTCATCAAGAGAGAAGCCTATAAAAAAGAGGATCACCCCGACGTTTTTACCGTCGACGAAGCGCTTATTTCCCAGAAAATGCAGGGGGGGCTTCCCCTGGTGGATCTTGTCGAGGGAAAGTTCGACCTGACGGGGCCGAAGGAGTATTTCCTCTCCCTTCTTGCCATTGCGGAAAAGCGTGCCCCCGGAGAAACGCACGAACTGGTCGAGAAACTCGAAGAGGGAACCCTGCAGTTCGAGGACATGATCCGCGATATATCGGAAGGGGTTGTCCTGGACGAGGAATCGGACGAAGAGGATCTGGAAGCCGAAGCGGCCGAGGCGCCGGATGACCTGGAAGCGGCGGACGCGGAAGAGGAAGATGAAACGTTCGATCTGGTCGAGCTTTTCCTGGAAGAAAGCTTGAGGCCGGATCTGGAGAAGGTGGCTGAAAAATACGGGGATCTTGTGGCCAAGATGGGCTGGTCCGAGGGATACTGCCCCATTTGCGGCAGGGAACCGAAAATCGGGGAACTCAGGGAAGAGGAGGGACGGCGCTGGCTGTTCTGCCATCAGTGCGGTTACGAGTGGTCCTTCGTCCGGATCAAGTGTCCCTTCTGCGGCAACGAAGAGCAGCAGACCCTGGCATTTTTCACCATCGAGGGGGATGAGCGTTATCGCGTCGATGTATGCAACGAATGCAAACGCTATATCAAGATCATCGACTTCCGGGAAACGAAGCAGGAAGCGAATCTGGATGTCGAGGATATTGCGACCCTGCACCTCGATATGCTGGCTTACGAGGAGGGGTACAATTAGGCGGTTGCTGCCCCATTCCCGGACCGTAGATCCCATGAACGACGACAAAATAGAACGGGTCATCGCCCTTCTGGAGGAAGCGGCCAGGACATGGGATGTGCCGATCGTCACGCAGTACGCCGATGACCGGAAAGGTCCCTTTCCCATCCTGATTTCGACGATTCTCAGCTTGAGGACCAAGGATGAGGTGACCGAGGGCGCGTCTGATCGGCTGTTTTCCCTGGCGGATCGTCCGGAGACGAT
>JAGVTI010000270.1 GCA_019136935.1 Deltaproteobacteria bacterium | reverse complement strand
CATCGCCGCTTCGGCTACCTTCAGCCAGGTTCTCGCCTTCTCGGGCGCCAGCCGGGGCATGCTCGAACTGGTCCTCGGAGCGGCGGTAAGCCCCATGTGGATCGTTGTCATCATGCTCGCGGTCGTTGTGGTCCTGGGGTTTTTCGTCGAGCAGGTATCGATCATGATGATTACGCTCCCCATCTTCATGCCCATTGTAAACGCCCTTGGCCTCGACCCGGTCTGGGTCTGCATCATGATCCTTCTTTGCCTGTCCGTCGGCCAGTTGAGCCCCCCCTTCGGCCTGGTCCTTTTCGTGATGAAAACCGTGGCGCCGCCCGAGATCGGCATGAAGGACATTTACCGGGCGGCCATTCCCTACTGTTTGCTCGACCTGGTCGGCGTGGCCCTGGTTTTCGCCTTTCCCATTCTGGCCACCTGGTTCAAGGGCTGACGGGAAATGTTCTCCATGGCCGAATTCACGGCGGTCCTACCGACCCGCTGTAAAAAACCTCGCACTTGCCGCCCTGCACCAGGCCTTTGGCCTCACTGTAGAGATTGATGATCGACGCGCCGAGCAATTGAAGCGCACTCACGGTACCGACAAGCTGACAGCCATAAGGCCACACCCGGTTTCAGCTTTTTGAGCGAAAGAATCTCGCTGCCCTTTACGGTGACGTGGATGTCGCCGGCGGATACGCCCAGGGGGAAAAGCGATATCCCGATTTTCCCGTTCAGTTTGACGTTGAGGCCGGACGCCTCCAGCAGTGCGGATTCGATGCGGGGTTTGCAGGAATTCATATCCAGCCGTGAGACGATGAACACGATGGCGACGGCGACAAGCGCGATGACGCTGCCCGTGATCGTCAGAATCTTCCTGGTCGATGACTTCATCTCAACTTTGACGGCCTCGTAAAAAGGTCCGCTTTGTCATTTCGAGGGGCGTCTGTGACGAAAAATCTCTGGTCATATTGGATCCTTCCCGTTCTTTCAGGATAACGGATCGATCCTTTCCCGACTTTTTACGGAACCGTTGTCCTTTTTTTATGAAATTGCGCATGATTAAAATACGAGTTGAAGCGGAATCCCTTTCCGTCGGAATTCATCGGCCAGTTTTCGGCCCATTTCGGCGAAGAAGCGGTTTTCGATGGCCCAGGCCAGATTCTGTTCCCGGTAGACGCGGTTTGCGTAGTGATAATTCAGCCGGTCCACCAGGACATAATCGACCGCACCCTCAAGGGCATCGGGCAGCCTTTCCGCGCCGGGAAGAATGGGCGCGATCATGGCGAAGGTTTTGATCCCCCGGCCGTGCAGAGCGTTCAAGGCTTCGATCCGTTCCCCGATCGGCGAGGCGCCGGGTTCGAAGATCTGCCGGATCTTTTCGTCCGCCGTGGTAATGGAAAACCCCGCTTCCACGTTTCCTGAGGTCCGGAGGAGATCGATATCCCGCAGCACAAGCGAAGACTTGGTCTGGACCGTAACCGGCCATCCCGCTCCCAGCAGCACTTCCAGGCACTTCCTCGTCAGCCGGTATTCCTTTTCAACGGGTTGGTAAGGATCACAGACGCCGCTTACCCAGACCCGGCCCACCGGCTTTCTTTCGATCTCTTTCGCCAGCAGTTCCGGTGCGTTTATTTTGACGTCCACAAACTCGCCCCAGGGTTCCCGGTGGCCGGTGAAGCGCTTCATGAACGCGGCGTAGCAATACCGGCACCCGTGGCTGCATCCCCGGTAAGGATTCATGGCGTAATCGTAAACCTGGGATTTGGACAGGACGGATTTGACGGATATTTCTTTAACGATCATAGGAACTCAACCATTCTGGGTTTGCCATTCATGACATGAAAGGTAGCACAATTTAAGCCGGTCTTCTTCTTTTTTGTTCATGAAATCACCTGATCAGTGCGCGGGTATTCAGAGCTTTTGTATCCTGCGCCGATCTTATCTCGTCAATTCGATCGCTTCCCCTTTTTTTAACCCGGCCGGAAGCGATCCGGCTTTATTCATGCGGCGGTTTCCCCCGCCGCTTTTAATCGACGACATCCAGTGCGTTCCGGAATTGCCGCCCGATATCAAAAATGACGGAGGGGGCTGCGCTTCAACAGGCGCCCGATTTTCCGATGATGAACGAACGGATGAATCTGGTTTTCACAGGAAGCGATGTCTGATACAGTGTGGCCCACGGCGTCACCATGCACCTTGATCAGGTCGAAGATCAGGCGTAACGCCACAAAGGGATGCACATGGCCGACCGGGCAAAAAGGTTCGATGCCTTCCTGCAGTCTAATGAACGAAATATCCTGACGCAAGCCGGCAGGATTTCACAGGATATGGCCGAAGAACACGTCGGAGGGGGGATGAACCGCGAGATGGATTTCGAACACGTGAAGTATGACGTTATGACCCGCCACGGTAAGGCGATGGAGATTGCAGGCATGGGAGGGACGAGATCATGAGGCTCCTCCATACCTCTGACTGGCACATTGGCAGGACCTTGTACGGCAGAAAACGCTACGAGGAGTTCGAGGCGTTTCTGCACTGGCTGGCAGAGACGATTCAGGGGGATGGAATCGATGCCCTGCTGGTGGCCGGTGATGTTTTTGATACCAGCGTTCCGAGCAACCGCGCTCAGGAGCTGTATTACCGATTCCTGTGCCGGGTGGCCGCCTCACCCTGCCGGCACGTTGTGGTCGTCGCCGGAAACCACGATTCGCCCTCGTTTCTCAATGCCCCCAGGGAACTGCTCAAGGCGCTCAATGTGCACGTGATCGGCAGTGCGTCCGAAAACCCGGAGGACGAAGTGCTCGTGCTCCGCGATGGGCGGGATACCCCGGAGTTGATCGTCTGCGCCGTGCCGTACCTGCGGGACCGGGATATCCGCGTGGCGGAAGCCGGAGAGAGTGTCGAGGACAAGGAACGGAAGCTGATCGAAGGTATCCGCCGCCGTTACGCCGCCGTTGCCGCCATTGCAGAGCGGAAAAAAATCGAGCTTGGGGCGGACGTCCCGGTGGTCGCCATGGGTCACCTTTTTACCGATGGAGGCCAGACCGTCGATGGCGACGGCGTGCGGGAACTCTATGTCGGCTCGCTGGCCCATGTAACCGCCGGGATTTTTCCGGAAAATTTGAATTACCTGGCGCTGGGGCACCTGCACGTTCCGCAAAACGTGAACGGTTCCGGAATCATGCGCTACAGCGGCTCTCCATTGCCCATGGGGTTCGGGGAAGCGATGCAGCGGAAGAGTGTCTGCCGGGTTGAATTCCACAGCAGGGCAGCATCGGTTCAGCTGATGGATGTCCCGGTGTTTCAGAAGCTTGAGCGCGTCAAAGGCGACTGGGACGGCATTTCAAGGCGGATTCTCGAACTTTCTGCTGCCGGGTCCCGGGCGTGGCTCGAAGTCGTTTACGAAGGCGACGAAGTTATGGGCGACTTGCGTGAACGCCTGGACGCCGCCGTCAGCGGCACTCAAATGGAAATCCTGCGGGTGAAGAACAGCCGCGTCATCGACCGTGTGCTGGGGCGGATCCATGAAGAGGAAACGCTGGAGGATCTGGACGCAAACGAGGTATTCGAACGATGCCTCGCCGTGCATGACGTTCCTGAGCAGCAGCGGCCTGAATTGCTCCGCGCCTACGGGGAGGCGCTTTCCTCCCTGTACGAAGACGAGGTGAATGCTTTGTGATTTTGGATTTTGAATCGGGAGTTCCGGAGTCGTGGAAGCTCAAAAACCGGATTCATCGCAAAACCGGGCGTTGCGGCCGGGGAGGATGAGTTAACGGGGATGTCTGTATCCTCGGTCAAGACGCCGCGGCGTAATCACAAATCACAGATCATGGATCACAAATCATGAGGATTCTCAAGATACGCTTCAAAAACCTCAACTCCCTGGTCGGAGAATGGGAGATCGACCTGACGCACCCTGCGTTTGCCTCCGACGGCATCTTCGCCATCACCGGCCCGACCGGCGCGGGGAAGACGACCATCCTCGATGCCGTTTGCCTTGCCCTCTACGGCCGCACGCCCCGCCTCAGCAAGGTCACCAGGAGCGGGAACGAGGTTATGTCCCGCCAGACAGGCGAATGTTTCGCCGAGGTCACCTTCGAGACGCAGGCGGGCCGCTTCCGCTGCCATTGGAGTCAGCACCGGGCGCGGAAAAAAACGGACGGCGAGTTTCAGGCTCCGAAGCACGAGATTGCCGATGCCGATTCGGGCGAAATCTTCGAAACCAGGATAAAGGGTGTGGCCGACCAGATCGAGGCGGCGACCGGCATGGATTTCGACCGTTTTACCCGGTCCATGCTGCTGGCCCAGGGCGGTTTCGCGGTATTTCTGCAGGCGATCCCCGATGACCGCGCGCCGATTCTGGAGCAGATAACCGGCACGGAGATCTATAGCCGAATCTCCATTCGCGTTCACGAGCGTTGTTCCGAAGAGCGAAAACGGCTGGATGCGTTGCAGGCGGAACTGGCGGGGATGCAGCTCCTGGCGCCGGAAGACGAACAGCTGCTGGCCGAGAGCCTGGATGGAAAGGTCCGGCAGGACGCTGAACTCACCCGGCTGGTCGCCCAGAAAAACCTGGCCATTACATGGACCCTTGGTATGGCCCGGCTTGAAGAGGAATTGAAAGCGCTCGGTCAGGCAAAGGATGAATTGCAGGCCAGGATGGAGGCTTTTGCTCCCGAGGATGAACGGCTCAGGCTCGCTAATCAGGCCCTCGAACTTTCTGCCGATCATGCCGCCTTGACGGCTGCACGAAAAGAACAAGATGCAGACCGCGGCTCGCTGCGCGAATGGCGGGAGTCCCTTCCTGCGTGCACCGATGCCGCCAGGCAGGCGGAAGACGCCATGAAGACGGCTTCCGGGCGTCTCGCGGCAAATAAGACGGAACAGCAGAACGCACTGCCCGTCATCCGGAAAGTTCGCGAACTGGACCTGAAGATCGCCGAGAAGGACCCTCCCATTGAAGCGGCGAATGATTCCATCGCGGAACATTCGACCTCTCTCGATACGCTTAGGTCAAAGCAGAAGAACGATTCGGGAGAGCTTGGCGACAGGCGCAGAGTATTGGCGGAACTGCAGGCGCTGCTCACAGCATCCCGGGCGGATGGTGAACTGGTTGAACGACTCGCCGGGCTGCGCAGCCGGTTCGATGTCCTGAAGGTTCTGAACGGTCAACTGGCGGGCAAGCTGAAAGAAGCAACGCAGGCTGGCAGCCGGCTCCAGGAGGCATTGAGCGCCTGGCGGAAACAGGCGGCCTGTCTGGAAAAACGGAGACGTGACCTGGATGGAATCCAGGGGGCGCTGGCTGAGAAACAGGACGGACTTCTGGAAATTCTCGAGGGGCGGGATGTGGCGGAATGGAGAAAAAGCCAGGCTTCACTGGCCGCCCAGAAAGACCTGATCGTCAAAACGCTTGATGCCGTCCGGGTCCTCTCGAAATCGAAGCGGGCCCAAATCGAACTCGACAGCCGACGCATCACGCTTAATCAGGAAGAAACATCCCTGAGCACAACGCTTGCGGCTCGGGCTGAAAGGCAGGCGGCGCTTGAAAAGGAAACGGGCCTGCTGGAAACGCAGCTGACACTGCTCAAAAGAATCGAGGATCTCGAAGAGGTCCGCAGCCAACTTCAGGACGGTGAGCCTTGTCCATTGTGCGGAGCCAGGGAACACCCCTTCGCGGAAGGAAATGTTCCGGCCCCTGATGAAACCCGGCAACGCCTTGCCACGGTGAGGGCGGAGCTCAAATTCGTCAACGGTGATATCTCCAACCTGAAGGTCAGGCTGGCGCAGGTGGGCAAAGATCTCGAGCAGGTAGCCGCCGCCCGGAAGGAGCATGACGAGAAAATTGGTGAGGCCGGTCGGGTGATCGGTGACAACTGTTCGGAACTGACCTTGGAACCGGGACGATCCGCTTCCGACCCGGAGCTTTCCGGAGAGCTCGAGGGACTTCGTGAAGAGAAC
>JAGVTI010000129.1 GCA_019136935.1 Deltaproteobacteria bacterium | reverse complement strand
TGGTTACCAGGCTCATCCGTCCCGGGGAGTGGAACGGACCATTATCGGCTGTGTCGGAGATGACCGTGGGAAGGCCCAGCTTACCTATGCCGAATCTTTTTCCGGCGTCGAGAAAACCGTTCCCATCCTGAAACCCTACAAACTGGCAAGCCGGGAATCCCGGGAAGGGAATACGGTCGTCGGCGTCGGTGATCTGAAAATAGGCCAGGGCGGGTTCGTGATCATGGCGGGGCCCTGTTCCATCGAAAGCGAGGAGCAGATGATGGAGAGCGCCTACATCGTCAAAAAGGGCGGTGCGGATATTCTCCGCGGCGGCGCCTACAAACCGCGCACGTCGCCTTACAGCTTCCAGGGCATGGAAGAGGAGGGACTGAAGCTCCTGAAGAAAGCCCGTGAAAAAACCGGGTTGCCCGTGATCACGGAGGTCATGAGCACGATGGAAGTCGATCTGGTCGAGGAATACACGGATGTGCTGCAGATCGGCGCCCGGAACGTGCAGAATTTTTCGCTCCTGAAAAGAATCGGGAAGTGCCAAAAGCCGGTCCTTCTCAAGCGGGGGATGATGACCACCATCGAGGAACTTCTCATGTCGGCGGAGTACATTCTTTCCTCCGGCAACAGCCAGGTGATTCTCTGCGAACGGGGGATTCGGACATTCGAGACGGCGACCCGGAACACCCTGGATATTTCGGCCGTTCCGGTCTTGAAGTCCCTCACTCACTTGCCGGTCATCGTGGATCCGAGCCATGCCGCGGGTCTCTGGAGATACGTGCTGCCCCTGAGCAGGGCCGCACTCGCCGTCGGGGCGGACGGCATCATCATCGAAGTCCATCCGGACCCGGCCAAGGCGATCTCGGACGGGGTTCAATCCCTGAAGCCGGAAAAATTCTATGCCCTGATGGAAGATTTGCGGCACATGGAAAAAATCTTGCGGGCGCAATGAGGGATCGAATCATGAAGAAATTGACGTTAACGATCGGGAGAAAAGATACCGTCGCCTGCGACATTACCATCGGGTACGACATCATGGATCGCGTCGGCCTGCTTCTGGCGAAAGACTATGGGAAAGTCAAGTGCGTCATGCTGACGGACAGCCATATCGCCTCTCTTTATGGCGAGGAGATCACCAGGCGGTTTCATAACATGGGACTGGCGGTGACGATGATCACCGTTGCGGCCGGTGAAGCGACAAAAAACATGGAGACGGCCCTGTCCGTCATGAAGAAACTGCTGGAGCTGGGGGCGGATCGAACCAGCGTGATCATTGCCCTGGGAGGCGGGGTCATCGGAGATCTGGCCGGTTTTGTCGCGTCGGTTTTCATGCGAGGCATTTCCTACATCCAGATTCCGACGACGCTCATGGCCCAGGTGGACAGCAGCATCGGCGGCAAGACGGCGGTCGATCTTCCGGAAGGGAAAAACCTGATCGGAACCTTCTATCAGCCCCAGGCGATTTACATCGATCTCAAATTCCTGGAGACGCTGCCGGACAAGGAAATGAAAAACGGTCTGGCGGAGATTATCAAAAGCGGCATCATCGAGGATATCGGCCTCTTCAATCTCCTGGAAGCGGCGACGAAGCCGATTGCCGAGCGGGACAGGAAGATTCTGGCCACAATCGTCGAGAAGGCCTGCCGTGTCAAGAAGGGCATCGTCGAGATGGATGAGCGGGAGAAGGGTCTGCGCCGGATCCTCAATTTCGGCCATACGCTGGGGCATGCCTTGGAGGCGGAGTCCCATTACGAACTCAGCCACGGCGAGGCCGTTTCCATCGGAATGGTGGCGGCGGCGCGGATTTCGGAAAAACTCTATGACCTGCCGTCCCTGGACCGGGAAAGGATCGAAGCCCTGATCGCCGCCATCGGCCATCCGACGCGCATCCCGCCTTCGTTTGCAACGGAGGGCATCCTGGGAAGGTTGAAGATGGACAAGAAAAGGGTGGGGGATACCATCCATTTCGTGTTAATCAAGAAAATAGGGTTTCCCTTTGTCAATGGCGGGATCGAAGAAAATATCCTCCGGGATGTCATTGAGGAACTGCGGTCATGACCGAAGAAACGCTGGACCCTATCCGAAAGCGGATGTCCGAAACGGACGAGAAAATCGTTCGGTTGCTGAAGAAACGGGCTTCTCTGGCGCGTGAAGTCGGGAAGATCAAGCAGAACAACGGCGTCGGCGTATACGATCCGGCCCGGGAATCGCTTTTGCTCGGGGAGTTGGAGAAATGGGCCGAAGACGATGTTCTGCCGGGTGTATACCTGAAAGCCATTTTCCGGGAAATCATTTCGGCCTGCCGGGAGCTGCAGAAGCCCCTGACGGTCGCCTGCCTGGGCCCGGCCGCGACGTTCAGCCATCTTGCCGCCCAGTCCCATTTCGGCGGGAGTACGGCCTTTGTCTTTCATTCGACGATTTCCCAGGTATTCGATGAAATGGAGCGCGGCCGTGTTTCCCTGGGGGTTGTTCCCATCGAGAATACCTTTGAAGGGTCCGTCAATTTTACCCTGGACCGGCTGATCCATACGCCCCTGAAGGTCATCGGGGAAATATACCAGCGGATCAGTCACTGCCTGTTGTCCACGGAAACCGGCCTGGAAAGGATCAGGAAAATATATTCGCATCCCCAGGCCTTCGCCCAGTGCCAGGACTGGCTGAGGCGGAAACTCCCCGACGCCGAGTATGTCGATGTATCCAGCACGGCGGCCGCGGCGGGACTCGCCTTGAAGGAGAAGGGGACGGGAGCCATCGGGAGCGTCCTGGCGGCGTCCGCATACGGCCTGGGAATTTTAGCCGAAGAGATACAGGACCATGCGTCCAACACGACGCGGTTTATCGTTTTGGGCAGCAAAACCCCGGCTCCGACGGGAAAGGACAAAACATCGATCATCTTCGGAACGGCCCATTCTCCGGGAGCGCTTTACCGGGCGCTGGGCGCCTTTGCCGCGAGGGAGATCAATCTCATGAAAATCGAGTCCTATCCTTTGAAGGACAGAATGTGGGAATACCTGTTTTTTGCCGATTTCGGCGGTCATGAGACTGACGGGATCATCAAGGACTGTCTTGCCGAGTTAAAAGGGATGACGACCTTTGTCAAGGTGCTCGGTTCTTATCCCAGAGCGGGGGAGAGCCTGTGATCTGTATTTCGATCTGCTCGGATACAAAGAAGCGCGCTTTCAGGGACATTCGGAAAGCCATGTCATTGTGCGATCTGCTGGAACTGCGCATGGATCGGATCCGGGACGGAAACCTTCCGGAATTAATAAGGTATATTGAGGAACAGGTTCCGGACAAACCGGTTCTGGTGACATACAGGAAAACGGGGGAGGACGCACTGAAAAGAAGGCGCGCGGCCGAAAAAAACGGGGCGGGAGAGTTAGCGGAGACGGAACGATGGGAGATGCTGCAGGAGGCGGTCCGCCTGGGTGTGTCGTATGTGGATGTCGAGATGGATGACGAGAAAGACCGGATCGGCGAATTGAAAACCATGATTGTTCAATACGGCTGCCGGACCAGGCTGGTCTGTTCCCATCACGATTTCACCGGAACGCCGTCCCTGCGGACGCTGAAAAGTGTTTACCGGTCCTGTGTCGAGAAAGGGGCGGACGTCGTGAAAATCGTTCCCTTTGCCCGTTGCGTCGAGGATAATCTGATGGTCCTTCGCTTTCTCGCCTGGGCGATTAAACAGGGCCGGGACGTCGTCGCCTTCTGCATGGGGGAGAAGGGGCAAATCAGCCGGATTGCCTCGCCCCTGTTCGGCGCCCTGTTCACCTTCGCCGCCCTCGACGATCGGTCCACCGCCGCGCCGGGGCAGCTTCCGGCCCGGGACATGGAAAAAATTTTCCGGATACTCCAGGTAAAAGGGACGTAAAGCATGATGGAAGCGATGGAAAAAAACGGTGAAAGCATGATTCTTGCCCTTTTCGGGAACCCGGTGAGCCAGAGCCTGTCACCCTGCATGCATAACCGGGCGCTTCGGCTCATGGGCCTTCAGGGACAGTATGTTCCCTTCCTGGTGGATGATCTTGCCGGGGCCGTGCGGGCCGTCCGGGCCCTCCATATCCGGGGTGTGAGTGTGACGATTCCCTTCAAGGAAGAGGTGATGGGGCTGCTGGATGAAATCGATGAGCATGCAAGAAGCATCGGATCGGTCAATACGATTTTCAATGACGGGCAAATATTGAAAGGCTTTAACACGGATTGGAAGGGGATCGAAACCGCCCTGCTCGGAAAAATGGAAATCAGGGAAAAGAGCTTCGTGCTGATCGGTTCCGGAGGAACGACGCGGGCGGCGCTTTATGCGGTTTGCCGAAACGGTGGAAAAGCCGTGATCGTCAGCCGCAACGAGGAAAAAGGCCAGGCCCTGGCGAAGGAATTCGGCTGTGAATGGCAATCGCCGGGCAAAAGCGGTCGACTTGCGGGGGATTGCCTGATTAATACGACTTCCGTTGGAATGGTTCCGCAAGGAGAACAGATACCCGTTCCGGAAGAGACGGCGAGGGGATTTCACTTCGTGATGGATGCGGTTTATAATCCGCCGGAGACCCGCCTGCTGCGGGTCGCCCGCGCAGCCGGGGCGGTGACGATCTCCGGTGTGGAGATGTTTGTCGCCCAGGGGGCGGAACAACTGCGCATCTGGACGGGCATGGAACCGCCGGTCCGGTCCATGAAGGCTGTTGTCCTGGCCGCGTTCAGAAATCGGAAGGAGCAAGGATGATTCCGGTTGTGTCAGGGACAAACAACATGGACATCGACATTCAGACCATCGACAGGCTGCAGGCGGACGTTTCCGTTCCGGGTTCGAAGAGCTATACCCAGCGTGCCCTGGTTGCGGCATTTCTGGGAGAGGGCCGGTCCCGCCTGAGAAACGTGCTGTTTGCAGATGATACGCGCCAGCTTGCCGATGCATTGAAGGCCCTTGGCGGAACGATCGAACAAGACAATGGGGATTTGATCGTGCAGGGGACAGGGGGGGTAGTCCGCACACCGGAAGCGCCGCTTCATCTGGGCAACAACGGGACGGCCATGAGGTTCCTCGCTTCCCTGGTCTGCCTGGGAAAAGGGCCTGCCGTTCTCACGGGAGACCCGCGTCTTTGCGAAAGGCCGGTCAAACCGCTGATGGGTTATCTTGAAAACCTGGGTGCCCGGTACCGGTATCTGAAAAACGAAGGATTTCCACCCGTGGAAATATTCGCCTCCGGTTTAAAAGGAGGCTCCCTGGTTATTCGGAATACGGATAGCAGCCAGTATATTTCGTCGATCCTGCTCGCAGCGCCCTACGCGTCCGGGCCGGTCAGGATCCGTCTGACCGGTGAGATCGTATCGAGGCCTTACATCGATATGACGCTCAAGGTCATGGCCGATTTCGGGGTCGGCGTTCAGGAAGAGGAACCCGGGTTCTATGCCGTTCCCGGCGTAACAGGTTACGTCGGCCGGGACTACACAGTCGAAGGCGATGCGTCGAGCGCTTCCTATTTCTTCCTGGCCGCCATGCTCTGCAGGGGAACGGTGCGTGTCCGCAACATGAATCCCCGCAGCATTCAAGGGGATCTCCGGTTGCTCGATCAATTCGTGAAACTGGGCGGTGAGCTCATTTGCGGGGACAACTGGATCGAACTCCGTGGGCAGGAACTGCCGGCCGGTGATGTTGTGATCGATATGGGGGACATGCCGGACATGGTGCCGACCCTGGCCGTCCTGGCCGCCTTTCGCCGGGGGACGACAGAAATCAGGAGGGTTGCCCACCTGCGGATCAAGGAAAGTAACCGCCTGGCGGCGCTGGTCCGCGAACTGAACCGGATCGGTGCCAAAGCCAGGGAGGAAGAAGACGGTCTCGTCATCAAGGGCGGCGACCTCCACGGGGCGTCGATCGAAACCTACAACGACCACCGCATGGCGATGAGTTTCGCCGTGGCGGGGCTGGTTGTGCCGGGCATCACGATTAAAAA
>JAGVTI010000249.1 GCA_019136935.1 Deltaproteobacteria bacterium | reverse complement strand
AGGAAATGATCCGATCCTTGGTGATCTTCACAATCGGAGTGATGGTGACGGGTTTCTTTTCCCTGTACGCTGTGCTGGCGGCCTTCATTTCTCCAGGAGAGGAAAAAATTCACCGGATCGCCCGGAACTGGGCGCGGATGCTTCTTCGCCTGGCCGGTGTCCGGGTGCAAGTCTTCGGCGAAGAGAACATTCTGCCCGGCAAGCCCCAGATCTTCATGGCCAACCACCAGAGCGATTTCGATGTCTTCGCCGTTCTGGCTCATATTCCCGGAGAATTCAGGTGGATCGCCAAGGAAGAACTCTTCAGGATCCCCGTCTTCGGCCGGGCCATGCGGGAAGCGGGCTATATTCCCATCGACCGCGGGAATCACGCAAAGGCTATGACCAGCCTTGCGGATGCGGCGGGAAAGATCCGAGAAAACCGTTCCGTCATGTCCTTTCCCGAGGGGACAAGGAGCTTTGACGGGACGATCGGCCCCTTCAAACCGGGCATGTTTCACCTGGCCATGCAGGCACAAGTGCCTATTGTCCCGGTAACCATTATCGGGGCCAACAGGGTATGGCCCAGGCGAACCCTGAATATCAAGCGGGGAAACATTCTCCTCGTCATCGACAAACCTGTTGATGTGTCCCATTATCAAGAGGAAAGGCGAAACGAATTGATCGAAAAAGTCCGAAACACCATTATTCACAACTTCGACACGTTCCAACCCGGCACGCTTCCCGTCGGCACCAAGACAAGGTTATCATCGCCGTGACCGCTCTTCAGGCCGTCATTCTCGGTGTCGTCCAGGGCTTAACGGAACTCCTTCCCGTCAGCAGCTCAGCCCACCTCGTCATCGCCCAGAGCTTCATGACGGAATTTCACCAGCCGGGTGTTCTTTTCGACGCGGTTCTGCACGTGGGAACGCTTTTTTCGGTCATCTACTTCTTCCGGAACGATATTGTCTCCTTGGCGATTTCCATTTTGCCCGGTCTTTCCCGCCGCACCGTTCCGGAAGAACAACAAAAGGCCTTCCGGAAAGTGGCGGGGTTGATCCTGATCAGCACGGCCATCACGGTTCTCATCGGTTTCATCTTCAAGGATAGGATCGAAATCCTTTTTTCCTCCGTGACGGTTGCGGCATCCATGCTCTTTGTCACCGGATTTTTCCTATTTCTCTCCGACTGGAAGAAACATATCGAAAAAAACGAAGAAAATCTTTCAGTTCCGGGTGCGGCCCTCATCGGTCTCATCCAGGCGGCAGCCCTGGTTCCCGGTATCTCCCGGTCCGGCTCGACGATTGTCTGCGGTATATTCCTGGGCCTGAGGCGGGAAGCGGCGGCCCGTTACTCCTTCCTGCTGTCCGTACCCGCAATTTTAGGCGCCGTGCAACGGGTGAATGGTTCCCCTATGCCCTGGGATTTGCGACTTCCGCGATTACCGGCTTTTTCTCCCTTCACCTGCTTTACTTTGTCATCAGGCGGGCAAGACTCCGTTTTTTCGCCTATTACTGCTGGCTGGCAGGCGGAGCGGTCCTGCTGTCCCTTTAATGAAGTGTCGATGAATACCATGAGCACATTAAAGTTTTTTCCCCGTTGTTCCGTTACGGATGTTTTAAAAAGGGGCCTTTTGAAGGCGGGTAAATTCTGGTATATGAATCCCCATATCCTTATAAAAAAGATGTGACGGCCTCGTAAAAAGTCCGGTTTTGTCATTCCAGGAAGCGGCAGCTGTAAAATATCTCGCGGGAGTTTATTCGTAAGCGCCGCGAAAGATTCAGGATGGCGGACCGGGCATTCTGCCGCTTTTTACGAGGTCATGATGAAATAAACGATATTTTCTCTTTGGGAAAAAGGAGCGTTCCATATGGATGTCAGATTTATCAACCCATTCCTGGAAGGAGCAAAGGAGGTACTGAAAACGATGGCCTTTATTGACGCCGTTCCCGGCAAGGCCTATCTGAAGAAAGTGGATATCGCCCACGGAGACGTGTCGGGTATCATCGGCATTACCGGGGACGCCATCGGTTCCCTGGCCGTGAGTTTTCATACGGATTGTATCTGCGGGATCGTCAGCAGCATGCTGGGGGAAAATCACACCGAACCCACGAGCGAGGTCCTGGATGCCGTCGGTGAACTGACCAACATGATCTCCGGCGTCGCCCGCACCCAGTTGGAAAAGAAAGGGTTCAGCGTCTACGCGGCCATTCCCTCCGTCGTGGTCGGTGCAGGGCATACGATCAGCCACATTCTCAAGGTACCCAGCATCGTCATTCCCTTCTCGACAGCCCTGGGCGATTTCGTCGTGGACGTCTGCATCAAGCCGACGGAGGACCACCTGAAACACGAAGTCATCTACGACGTCGTGAATAAACCGACCCTCCCCCAGGGAAAAATCGTTGATGGAAAACCCAAGCCGAAAGACCGGCCGGCTCTTCCCCCCGCGCAGGCAGCATCTGGGCCGGCGGATGCCGTCGAAGCCCTGGCACCCCTGCAGGCCGGAGACTATCAGAGCCGCATCAGCAGGCTTAAAGCCACGTTGAACAAGCTAATCCATGCCCGGGACGACATCCAGCGCAGCCTCGATTCCAATCCCTTCATGCTCCTCGCAAAGAGAAAGGAACAAAAAAAGCGGATCGATGTCTACGATGCAAAGATCCGTAAAATCAAGCTGGACATCTCGACGGCGCAAGTGCTCGCCAAAATGCCCGACAACAATGAAGAACCGGAGATTAAACGGCATTTCCAGGATTATGTTCGAAAAAACCCATAAAACACAAAGGCATCGGCTTAATTCATGGGGGAAAACAGAGGATTGAAAAGGACACGCGAAATCAAGGGGGTGATCGATATCACCCTGGCGCTGTTTTTTCTTTTGTGCCTGCTCTCCTACTCCCCCCAGGATCCATCTTTTACCCACTATGTTTCCGGCGGAGGAAAGGTCCGCAACCTGATCGGCCCTTTCGGTTCCTATACGGCAGATTCACTGATCCGTCTCTTCGGGGTCAGCGTCTTTCTGATCCCTCCTTTCCTGCTCGTCGCCGGGATCCGGTATCTGGCCGACGAATCCTTCCGGATCCGATCCCTGCACTGGCTGGGCGGCATCGGGCTTGTCCTGTCCGTTTCCGTTCTTTCGCACCTGGCGTTCAGGGATTTCGTTATCTCCGGGGTGAGCCTGCATCCGGGCGGTTTGCTGGGTCTTGCCGCCTTCAATTTTCTGAACACCCGCCTGAATACCGCCGGTACGGCCCTGGTGATTTTGTCGGTTTTTGTCATCTCGCTTATGGTAATGAGCAACTTCTCCGTCGTATTGGCGGCAAAGATCCTCTCACGCATCACCGTTTTCTCGTGGTTTCAGACACACGGCCTTGTTTCGGATCTCCTGGAGCGGCTGAAGATCCGAAAGCGCAGCCGGGGGAAGAAAAAGGAGCCTATCCCCAGAATTGCGGCTCCTGTCGAGGAAGCACCTCCCCCCCGGGAGGAAGAAGCGAAAAAGATGGAACAGGTTCCCTTTGATTTTGTCCTCAAACGGGGAATTTTCCGTCTGCCCTCCCTGGCCCTGCTCAGCGATATGCCCCATAGGGACACGCGGGTCAAGAGGGAGACCTTGATTGCCAATTCGCGGATTCTCGAGAAAAAACTCGCCGATTTCGGCGTCGAGGGGCGTGTGGTCGAAGTCCGTCCGGGTCCGGTCATCACCATGTACGAACTGGAGCCGGCGCCGGGGGTGAAAATCACGAAGATCACGGCCCTGGCGGATGATCTTGCCCTGGCCCTCCGGGCCCCGAGCATCCGCATCATCGCCCCCATACCGGGAAAGGCCGTCGTCGGCATCGAAATCCCCAACCCGGAAAGGGAGTCGGTCTACCTGAAGGACGTCCTCGACAATGCCCACTTCACGGAAAATCCCGGCAGGCTTCCCATCGCTCTGGGAAAGGACATTGTCGGCGCCCCCGTCATCGCCGATCTGATCAAGATGCCCCATCTTCTTATCGCCGGCACCACCGGTTCGGGGAAAAGTGTTTCCCTGAACGCCATGATCTGCAGTATCCTCTTCAAGCTGCCGCCGGACGAGGCCAAATTTCTCATGATCGATCCGAAGCGTCTGGAACTGGCAGCCTACGAGGGAATTCCCCATCTGCTCCACCCGGTGGTCGTCGATCCGAAGAAAGCTTCCCAGGTACTCAAGTGGGCCGTCCAGGAAATGGAGCGGCGGTATCAGCTGATCAGTACGCTCGGGGCGAAAAGCATCGACATGTACAACAAGATTCTGGAGAAAAGAGCCGGAGAGGCTCAAGACAAAACGGACTCGGCCCTGAAAAAGCCAACCCCGGCAGCGGCGGAAAATGCCCCGCCGGACGGGGACGAAGAGGAAGTCTTGCTGCCGACAGCACGGGAAGCGGATGCGTCCGCCCTGCCCATGACGAAACTTCCCTACATCGTCATCGTCATCGACGAACTGGCGGACCTGATGATGGTCGCCCAGCGAAACGTCGAGGAATCTCTGGCCAGGCTCGCCCAGATGGCCCGGGCGGCGGGAATCCACCTCATCCTCGCCACCCAGAGACCGTCCGTAGACGTGATCACGGGCCTCATCAAGGCCAATTTCCGGACCCGTATCTCCTTCCAGGTTTCGTCCAGAATCGATTCCCGGACCATCCTCGACGACCAGGGAGCGGAAAAACTGCTGGGAGCGGGGGACATGCTTTTCATTCCCCCCGGCACATCGCGGCTGACACGGATTCACGGCGCCTTCGTGTCGGACAAGGAGATCAACCGGGTCGTGGAGTTCGTCAAAAAACAGGCCCAACCCGTGTACGACGAATCCATCACGACGGACGCACCTGACGACGAAAGGGGCAAAAGCGGCGAAGAATTCGACGAGAAATACGACGAGGCCGTCGAACTCGTCACGGATTTAGGCCAGGCTTCCATTTCGCTGGTCCAGCGCTACATGAAAATCGGCTATAACCGCGCGGCCCGAATCATCGAACAGATGGAAGCCGAAGGGATCGTAGGTCCTTCGGACGGCGTGAAACCCCGCAAGGTCCTGGCCAGGAAAATCCCCAAATGAAACGTCCGGCCATCCATATCATCAGCCTCGGGTGCCCCAAGAATCTCGTTGATTCCGAAGTCATGGCCGCCGCCCTGCTGGAATCCGGCTGCGCGTTAACCAGCCGGGAAGAAGAGGCCGATATCATCCTGCTCAATACCTGTTCCTTCATCCTTCCGGCCAAGGAGGAATCGATCGAGGAAATCCTGCGCCTGGCCCAGTGGAAGGCCGCCGGGAAGTGCACACGCCTGGTCGTGACGGGATGCCTCCCCCAACGTTACGGGGAGGAAATCGCCAGGGAGCTCCCCGAAGTGGATCTCTTCCTGGGAACGGACGAAATCGGACGGATCGGGGACCACATCCGCAGGCTGATCGAAACGGCGGCGCCCGCCGAACGTTCCGTCACCCCTGAACCGGTTTTTCTCATGACCGCGGAAAACCGGCGCCGGATTTCCACGCCCTTTTACAGCGCCTACCTCAAGATCGCCGACGGCTGTTCCAACCACTGCACCTACTGTGTCATCCCGGCCATCCGGGGCAAAGCCCGCAGCAGGACGCAGGAGGACATCATGATGGAGGCGTCGGACCTCGTCCGATGCGGTGTCCGGGAACTGATCGTGACCGCCCAGGACACCACCGCCTACGGCCGGGACCTGCCGGGGAAACCGACCCTGCCGGATCTGCTGCGGAAACTCTGCACGATCGCCGACCTCCGTTGGATCCGCCTGCTGTACACCTACCCGGCGGAACTGACGGACGATCTCTTCCGGAGTATCGCCGAAGAGGAAAAGATCTGCCCCTATATCGACATCCCCATCCAGCATATCGACGACGGCATTCTCCGCATGATGAACCGCCGGGGAAACAGCGATCTGATCCGGGATGTCCTCCGCCAGGCCCGGGACATCATCCCCGGCGTCGCCTTGCGGACGTCGCTCATCGTCGGCTTCCCCGGGGAAACGCCCGCCCGCTTCAAAAGGCTCCTCGATTTTGTCGCAGAGGCCCGCTTCGATCATCTCGGCGTCTTCACCTACTCTCCGGAAGAAGACACGAAGGCCCTTGCGCTTCCCGGCCACGTCTCGGGAAAGACGAAGGAGAAAAGGAAAAGCCGAATCATGGAGGCGCAGGCCCTCATTTCGGAGGAGATCAACCGGTCCCTCGTCTCGTCGATTGAGGAAGTGCTGGTGGAAGGGGAAAGCGGCGTTCCGGAGTATCCCTACATCGGCCGGAGCCGGCGCCAGGCCCCGGACATCGATGGCGTTACCTATCTCCGGGGGAAGGATCTGAGGACGGGCGACTTCGTCAACTGCCGGATCACCGCCGCCGAAGAATACGACCTGTTCGGCGTCGTCATCGCGCAAAAAGAAACGTGAATCTCAGGCGCTGATCCTCAACCCCGCGATTCCGGCGACAATCAGGCCGATACTCGCCAGGCGGAGGACGCTCCGGGAATCGCCGAAAAGGATGATCCCCAAAACGGCGGCCCCGACGGCGCCGATTCCCGTCCAGACCGCGTAGGCCGTGCCGACGGGGAGGGATTTAAGGGACTGGCCGAGTAGAAAAAGACTCAGGACCATGGCCAGAACGGTCCAGACACTCGGCCAGAGACGGCTGAAACCATCCGTGTATTTCAGGCCGACGGCCCAGCCCACTTCCATCAGTCCCGCCAGAAAAAGATACGTCCAGGACATGAATTTATGCCTCCTCTTGAAATGATCCGCATCATATCAGCATCGCCCCGCCCCTGTACATGAATTGTTTGACATTTCCCGGGCCTTCACCTATAGTCCCCGCCATATTAAAAAATGAGAAGGGAAACCCGTTTCATGCAGATGCAGGATGTGTTCCGGCTCTTTGGAGAAGATCTCAAACAGGTGGAGGTTCACATGGAAAATTACCTGCGCTCCGAAGTCCGCCTGATCCCGGAAATCATCCGGCATATCATCGACAGCGGCGGCAAACGGTTCCGCCCCCTGCTCCTGCTTGCCTCGGCGGCCCTTTGCGGCTACCAGGGCAACCGGCATTATCCCCTGGCGGCGGTCATTGAATTCATCCACACGGCCACCCTGCTCCACGACGACGTCATCGACGAGGCCGACACGAGGCGGGGGAAGTCCTCGGCGAACTGTGTCTGGGGCAACGCGGCGAGTGTCCTTGTCGGCGATTTCCTCTACTCCAAGTCCTTCCGGCTCCTGACGAAGTACGGCAACCTCGACATCATCAGGCTCCTGTCCGCGACGACCAACACCATGTCCGAAGGCGAAGTCTTCCAACTGGTCAAGCGGGGTGACG
>JAGVTI010000232.1 GCA_019136935.1 Deltaproteobacteria bacterium | reverse complement strand
GGAGCTCCGTACGAGACCCGCCGACTCCATCGGAAGCGACGGCGACTGGGAATTGGCGACGTCCGCCCTGATCGGCGCCCTTGAGGATAAGGGCATGAACTACGAAGTCAATGAGGGCGACGGGGCTTTCTACGGTCCCAAAATCGATTTTAAATTGAAAGACGCCCTGAAACGCAAGTGGCAATGCGCCACCATTCAGTGCGATTTCACCCTGCCCGAGCGGTTCGATCTTTCCTACGTCGGGGTGGACGGAGAAAAACACCGTCCCGTCATGCTGCACCGGGTTATCCTCGGGGCGATCGAGCGGTTCATGGGCGTGTTGATCGAACATTACGCGGGTGCCTTTCCCCTGTGGCTGTCGCCGGTTCAGGCGGTCCTGGTAACGGTGACGGATGCCCAGATCCCTTACGGCGAGGCTGTCTACCGGAAGATGATCGATGCCGGAATCCGTGTGGAACGGGACTTCCGGAACGAGAAACTGGGTTACAAGATCCGGGAAGGGCAGGTGCAGAAGACGCCCTACATGCTGGTGATCGGAGACCGGGAAGTGCAGACGGAGACGGTTACACCCCGTATGCGGGACGGCAAGAATCTGAACGCCATGACGGTCGAAGCGTTTATCGATCTCGTCAGGGAGGCGTGTCGGCGGTATCAATAGAATAGAGAAGTGATGGTTCGGTGTGGGGACGCGGCGGTCGGCGTTTCCTTCCGTGGCAGACAACGAATTGCACAAGGAGGTGTCATATAGCTAAGGATTTAAGGGTCAATCGCGAGATCAGGGCCCCCCAGGTCAGGGTGATCGACGCGGAGGGGAAGCAGCTTGGTATTATTTCTCTTGTGGACGCGTTGGCGGAAGCGAGCAGGGTCGGTCTTGACGTCGTGGAAGTTTCTCCGAATTCCGAGCCGCCTGTCTGCCGGATCATGGACTATGGCAAGTTCAGATACCAGCAGAACAAAAAGCAGCAGATCGCCAAAAAACATCAGACGACGGTCCAAGTCAAGGAGATCCGGTTTCGGCCCAAGACGGACGGCCATGATCTGGATGTGAAGATCAGGCAGATCAGAAAGTTTCTTGAACAGCAGGACAAGGTCAAAATATCCATGATGTTTCGTGGCAGGGAGATCGTCTATACGGACCTCGGCCGCAAGATCATGGAATCCGTGAAGCGACAGCTGGAGGATCTGGCGATCTTTGATCAGGAGCCCAAACTTGAGGGGAGAAATATGATCATGATCGTCTCTCCGAAGAAATAGGACAGGGGATAAGTTATTAAAAGAAGAGGAGTTATGCAATGCCGAAATTAAAAACGCACCGAGGGGCCGCAAAGCGCTTTTCCATTACGGGTACGGGAAAAGTCAAGATGCATAAGGCCGGTTCAAGCCATATATTGACCTCGAAAACGACCAAGAGGAAGCGTAATCTGAGAAAAGCGGTGATCCTCAACGCGGGGGTTACGCCGGGAATCAAAAAACTCATTCCCTATCTGTAGAAATACAGCTGCGTTGCCGATTTACAGACCGTGAAAGATTAGGAGATAGATAAAAATGTCAAGGGTAAAAAGAAGCGTTACCGCAAAGAAAAAGAGACGGAAGATCCTGAAGTGGGCGAAAGGTTTCTTCGGCGCCAGGAGCCGACTGCTCAAGACGGCCACGGAGGCCGTGGATCGGTCCATGAAATATGCTTACCGGGACAGGAGGGTCCGGAAAAGAGAATTCAGACAGCTTTGGATAGCCCGGATCAATGCCGCGGCGAGAATGAACGATGTGACCTACAGCCGTTTCATCGCCGGGGTAAGAAAGTCCGGCCTGGTTCTGGACAGGAAGATTCTGGCCGATCTGGCCGTGCATGATCCCAATGCTTTCTCGAAAATCGCCACGATGGCGAAGGGTGAATAATTGGCATGATTGCGGAACTGGAAGAACTCCAGAAAAGAGCAGAAACTGAGATCGCCGGGGCCGGGACAGAGAAGGAACTTCAGGAAGTCAAAACGCGCTACCTCGGGCGGAAGGGTTTGCTGACCGGTCTTCTCCGGAATATTGCCAACGTATCGCCCAATGAAAGACCCCTTTTCGGCAGGCAGAGCAACGAAGTCAAAGACATTCTGACCGGGAAAATCGAAGCGGCCCTGCAGGGGATCAAGGCCGTCGAGAAGGGGGACACCCTCGCCCGGGAAAGAGTGGACGTGACCCTGGAAGGCCGGCGGATCAAACCCGGGAGGCTTCACCCGGTTACACAGGTGAGGGAAGAAATCTGTTCCATATTCGCATCTTTCGGTTTTTCCGTTGTGGAAGGTCCGGAAGTCGAACAGGATTATTATAATTTCGAAGCACTCAATATTCCCAAGGACCATCCTGCAAGAGATATGCAGGACACGTTTTATATCGAGGACAATATCGTCCTTAGAACCCATACCTCGCCGGTACAGGTCCGGACCATGCTGAAGCAGCCGCCGCCCGTCAGGATCCTGTCGCCAGGCCGTGTTTACCGGCCCGATTCGGATGTCTCGCATACCCCCATGTTCCATCAGATCGAAGGTCTTCTTGTCGACAAGGAGGTCACCTTTGCGGATCTTAAGGGGATCCTGACGGTCTTTTTGCAGGAGGTGTTCGGTGGGGACACCCTCATTCGTTTTCGTCCCAGCTTCTTCCCTTTCACGGAGCCAAGCGCGGAAGTGGATATCCAGTGTGTCATGTGCCGGGGTGAAGGCTGCCGGGTATGCGGCCAGACGGGATGGCTGGAGATCCTGGGGGCGGGAATGGTCCATCCCGAGGTTTTCAAGAATGTCGGTTACGATCCCGAGGAATATTCCGGCTTCGCTTTCGGTCTCGGCATCGAGCGAATTGCCATGCTGAAGTACGGGATTTCGGATATTCGCCTGTTTTTTGAGAATGACTGGAGATTCCTGGAACAATTCTGATCAATCAATCCATAAATCCGTTTTATGGCAGAACCCTTCATAACGTGCTTTCATGAAGGAGAATTACGGAAAGGCTTATGCAGGTAAGCATCAAGTGGCTTAAAGATTATATCGAGATCGATCTGACGCCGGAAGAACTCGCTGCGAAGTTGACCATGGCCGGCCTCGAGGTGGAGGCTGTCGAACGGAAGAGCCCTTCTTTCAGCGGGGTCGTGGTGGCGAAGATTCTCTCCATCTCGCGCCATCCCAACGCGGACAAGCTTTCCCTGTGCCGGATTTCAACGGGTGCCGAAGAATATGCCGTTGTCTGCGGCGCCTCCAATATCAGGGAAGGCGACGTGGTGCCCCTGGCCAAGGTGGGTGCGACCATCCCCGGCGGTTACACGATCAAGCGGTCCCAGATCCGGGGGGAACTGTCCGAGGGGATGCTCTGTTCGGAAGAAGAACTGGAGATCGGGGGGGACAATACGGGGATCATGATTTTGCCCCCGGATCTTGCCCTGGGACAGGATCTGGCGGATGCCCTCGAACTGGGGGATACGGTGATGGATATCGGCGTAACGCCGAACCGGGCGGATTGTCTCAGCATGATCGGAGTTGCCCGGGAGATTGCGGCCCTCACGGGACAAAGGGTGAAATACCCGGAAATCGTTTTCGAGGAGACGCAGGAGGACATTCGCAGTATCACCTCGGTGAAGATCGAAGCACCCGATCTCTGCCCCCGTTACACGGCGAGAATTTTAAAAGGGGTCAAGATCGGACCGTCGCCGTTCTGGATGAGACAGCGCCTGGAAGCGGTGGGACTCCGGGCGATCAACAATGTCGTCGATGTGACGAACTTTGTCATGATGGAATTCGGCCAGCCCCTGCACGCTTTCGATTACCGTTTCCTGGAAGAGGGGCGGATTGTCGTCAGACGTTCCCGGGCCGGTGAATCCTTCGTTTCCCTGGATGAAAAGGAAAGAACGCTTCGCCAGGACACCCTCATGATCTGTGACGGGAAAAAACCCGTTGCCATTGCCGGCATTATGGGCGGCCTCAATTCGGAGGTCAAGGACGATACCAAAATGGTTCTCCTGGAAAGCGCTTATTTCCAGCCGTCGTCGATCCGGAGATCGGCCCGTTGGCTGGGAATGGGCACGGATGCTGCCTTCCGGTTTGAGCGTGGTATCGATCCCGGCGGCGTAACGACGGCTCTTGACCGGGCGGCCCAGTTGATCGCGGAGACGGCGGGTGCCTCTGTCTGTAAAGGGATTGTGGATGAATATCCGGTGAAGATCGGTGTTTCCGAGGCGATTCCCCTCCGTGTCGATCGCGTGAACGGCATTCTCGGTTCCCGTTTCGAAGAGGGGGAAATCATCGACGCCCTGAAAAGCCTGGGGATGACCGTCAGCGCCACGGAAAAGGCCGGTGCCTACAGCGTGAATCCCCCGAGCTGCCGAGTGGATATTTTGGAGGAAATCGACCTGATCGAGGAAGTGGCCCGCCTTATCGGTTACGACCGGATCGATCAGACGCTTCCCCGGATCGCCGTCAAACCGCTGGTGAAGGAAAAAAAGCAGATCCTGATCGAAAACATCCGCCGGACCCTAAACGGCGGCGGTTTCTCGGAAGTGATCCACTACAGTTTCATCACCCCGAAATCATGTGAAATCCTGAACATCCCCGCAGAAGACGACCGGGCGAAGACGCTCAGGATATCGAATCCCCTGACGGATGATCAGGCGGTGATGAGAACGACCCTTGTCTACAGTCTTCTGGATACCATGAGGACCAATGCCAATAACGGCTGCCATAACCTGAAGATCTTCGAGACGGGAAAAATCTTCGTCGACTGCGGCCGGGGAGAGCTTCCCCTTGAGAAGGAACGCCTCGGAGGGCTCCTGACCGGTTTGTCCTATGACGATTTCTGGCACCTGAAAGAACCGCCCGCTGACTTTTACAGCCTGAAAGGGGTTGTCGAAGATCTGTTCGATGCCCTGCGGCTTTCCGATACCCGTTACGACGCCTCCCGGACCGAGCCGTTTCTCCATCCCGGACGGAGCTGCACCGTTTTCGTCAATCAGGAACCGGTCGGTTTTCTGGGAGAGGTGCACCCCGATGTGCAGTCGCGCATGGATCTGCGGAACAGGGCCCTGGTTTTTGAACTGGATCTGGATGCCCTGGCCCGTCACTTTACGGGTCTTGTCCATTACCGGGAAGTGTCGAAATACCCGGCCACCTCGAGGGACGTCGCCTTCCTGATACGGAATGACATCGAAGCGGCGGAGATGATCCGCCTGGGCAGCCTGTCCGGCGAGGAATTACTTGAAAAAATGAATATTTTCGATATATATGTGGGGGACAAGGTTCCGGATGGAATGAAGAGCCTTGGGGTCAGGTTCTCTTACCGTTCTCCTCACAGAACGTTGAAGGATGAGGAAGTGAACGAAGTTCACCGGAACATCGTAAACGGTATTGTTCGTGCGGCAGGAGCAAAAATCAGAGGGGAAAACAATTAGCGCGTGGCTGATAGGAGGACATAATGACCAAGATCGATATTATTCAGAATGTGTATGAGAAGCTGGGAATTCCCAAGAAAGATTCAGCGAGAATTGTCGAGTCCGTGTTTGATCTGATGAAAGAGAGCCTCGCCAATGGTGAGAAAATCAAGATCTCGGGTTTCGGCAATTTCATTGTCAAGGAGAAGAAATCCCGTCGTGGCCGCAATCCCCAGACCGGTGCGGAGATTTCGATTTCAGCCAGAAGAGTCCTGACCTTCAAGTCCAGTCAGGTCTTGCGGCGCGCCCTGAACGACTGATTACGATTTCGACCGAGAAAAATCCTAATTCCTTGCCTGAAACACATTCGAATTCAGTGCAACGAATTCATTTATGAGGATTTAGGATTTGATGGATACAAATTTCCCAGACAAGGCGTATTACCGGATCGGAGAGGTCAGTAAACTGCTCCAGGTCGAGCCTTACGTGATCCGTTTTTGGGAAACGGAATTCAAGTCGCTGAAACCGGTGCGGGCGGCCTCCGGTCATCGTCTTTACCGCAAGAAGGATATCGAGGCGCTTATTCTCATCAAGAAGCTGCTTCATGAACAGCGGTTCACCATCAACGGGGCCAAGCAATACCTGTTGAAGGCAA
>JAGVTI010000071.1 GCA_019136935.1 Deltaproteobacteria bacterium | reverse complement strand
GAAATACCAGCTGAAGAAATCGCGGGAACAGGTCCTCAAAGAAGCCCGGGCAGCGGTAAAACATGCCTGCGGTTTCACGGCCAACGTCGAATTTTCGCCCATGGACGCGACGCGGTCAGACCGGGACTACCTCTGCGAAATGGTCGAGGCGGTCATCGCCGAGGGGGCCAAAACGGTCAATATTCCCGATACGGTTGGTTACGCGATCCCCGAGGAGTTCGGGGGTCTTATCGCCTATCTGTTCGAGCGGGTCAAAAACATCAACCAGGCGATCATCTCCGTCCATTGCCATAACGACCTGGGCCTGGCCGTTGCCAATTCCCTGGCGGCACTCCGGAACGGCGCCCGCCAGGTAGAGTGCACCATCAACGGTATCGGGGAGCGGGCCGGCAATACCGCCATGGAAGAGATCGTCATGGCGCTGGAAACCCGGAAGGATCTTTTCGGCCTGAAAACGAATATTAAAACCCCTTACATATACCCCTCGTCGCGGTTGCTGACCCAGATTACGGGCGTAGCGGTCCAGCCGAACAAGGCCATTGTGGGAGCGAATGCCTTTGCCCACGAATCGGGGATTCACCAGGACGGCCTGATCAAGGAAAAGATCACCTACGAAATCATGACGCCCCAGTCCGTCGGCATCTCCGACAGCAACATCGTCCTGGGCAAGCATTCGGGACGTCACGCCATCAGCGAACATCTGAGGAAGATGGGATACAACCTGACCAACGAACAGCTAAACAAGGTTGCCGCCAGCTTCAAGGAACTGGCCGATGTCAAAAAGGACATTTTCGACGAGGATCTCGAAGCGATCGTCTACGAACAGGTCTTCCGGTCCGAGGACAAGTACAAGCTCGAGTATCTGAATGTTGTTTCCGGCAGTGTCGCCATCCCGACAGCCACCATGAGGATGATGATCGACGGCGAAATGTACCAGGATGCTGGTTTCGGCATCGGTCCCGTCGATGCGACTTTTTCCGTCATCCGGAAGATCACCCGAACCAACTACCCGCTTCTCAAGTATGCGGTGAACGCCATCACCGGAGGGACCGACGCGCAGGGTGAAGTGATGGTCCAACTGCGCTATAACGGCCGCTCCGTCATCGGCCACGGCGCTCATCCCGATGTTCTCGTCGCCTCGGCGAGAGCGTACATTAATGCCCTGAATCGTCTCGAATGGCTGAAAACGGACCTTAAAAAGGTGGAAATCGAATAAAATGTCGCAATTCATCCTGGAAAAACAAATCGGCTGGGGTGACCTGGATGCGGCGGGTATCGTCTACTACCCTCATTACTACGAATGGATTGACACCGCGAACCACCTCATGTTCGATGCAATCGGCCTGAATCATCAGATGCTTCTGCAATCACGGCAGCTTCAGTTCGGTCTCGTGGAATCGCGCTGTTCCTATCTGAAACCCGGCCGTTACTTGGACACGATTCACGTCATCTCGGAAATCGAAGAAATCGGCAAGAAAACGGTCACTTTCAAGTCCCGGATTGTCGGGGCCGAAGACGGCTCCGTTCTGGTCGAAGGAATGGAAAAGCGGATCTGTATCGACGCCTCGAATCCAAAACACCTGAAGGCGAAGGACATTCCCGAAGACATCCTGGCGATCCTCCGGGAAAAAGCGGCCGTCCAAGAGGAGATTTTCCGTTGACATTCGGAATTTTCTCTGAAAAAGATAGGCCCTCGTTTTTATACCGTTCCGGGGAAAAAATCCTGCTTGTTCCGGAGGGTTTCATTTTAAAAATACACTTGAGGAGGTTGACATATGGGTAAGGAATACAACGTTGCGGTCATGCCGGGAGATGGAACCGGTCCTGAAGTCGTCGCCGAAGGATTGAAGGTGCTGGATGCGGCTGCCGGGGTTCTGGGATTCACGCTCCGCTATACCCACTACGATATCGGCGGCGAACGTTACAAGAAGACGGGGGAGATTCTTCCCGACAGCGTCCTCAACGAATTGCGCCAGTTCAAGGCGATTTTTCTCGGGGCCATCGGTCATCCCGACGTCAAACCCGGCATCCTGGAAAAAGGGATCCTGCTGCGGACCCGTTTCGAACTGGATCAGTACATCAACCTCCGCCCCGTGAAGCTCTACGAAGGAGTCGATACGCCCCTGAAAAACAAGGGTCCGAAGGAGATTGACTTCGTCGTCGTCCGGGAAAACACGGAAGGCCTTTACGCCGGAGCCGGCGGGTGCCTGAAGAAGGGAACGAAAGACGAGGTGGCGATTCAGGAATCGATCAATACGCGCAAGGGCGTCGAACGCTGTCTCCGGTACGCCTTCGAATACACTAAAAAGCGCAACAAGGACAACAAACTCACCCTGTGCGGAAAGACCAACGTCCTGACCTTCGCCTTCGACCTCTGGGAAAGGGCCTTCCACGAGATCGCCACGGAATACCCGGGAATCAAGACCGACTACGCCCACGTCGACGCCACCTGCATGTGGATGGTGAAGAATCCCGAGTGGTTCGACGTCATCGTGACGGACAACATGTTCGGCGACATCATCACCGATTTGGGCGCCATGATCCAGGGCGGCATGGGGATCGCCTGCGGCGGAAACATCAACCCCGAAGGCACGTCCATGTTCGAACCCATCGGCGGGTCCGCACCGAAATATACGGGAAAAAACGTCATCAATCCCCTGGCCGCCATCACAGCCGGCGCCATGCTCCTGGACTGCCTGGGTGAGAGTAAAGCTGCCCAGATGATCGAAGCGGCCGTCCAGAAGGCGATTAAGAAAAACTTCAAATCTATGGATGCCGGCAAGATGGGAATGGGAACAAGCGATGTGGGAGACCTGATCGCCCGGTACGTAATGGCAGGTTAAAGGAAAGACAGGAGAAAGATCGTGGGAATGACGATTACGGAAAAGATCCTCGCGGCGCACGCGGATCTGCAGGAAGTACACCCGGGGATGCTTATCAACGCCAGAGTGGATATCGCCCTGGGTAACGATATTACGGCTCCCATCGCCATCGAGGAGTTCCAGAAGGCGGGGGGAAAACAGGTTTTTGACAAGGACAAGGTGGTTCTGATTCCCGACCATTTTACTCCGAACAAGGACATCAGTTCGGCACAACAGTGCAAATTCGTTCGGGAATTCGCGAAGTCACAGATTCTCACCCATTACTACGAAGGGGGAGAAGTCGGGGTCGAACACGCTCTCTTACCCGAAAAGGGCATTGTTCTGCCCGGCGATCTCGTTATCGGGGCGGACAGTCATACCTGCACCTACGGCGCCCTGGGGGCTTTCGCCACCGGCGTGGGGAGCACGGATCTCGCGGCGGCCATGCTGACGGGAGAGGTCTGGTTCAAGGTACCCGAGTCGATGAAGTTTGTCCTCTTCGGAAAGCTCAACCCCTGGGTATCCGGCAAAGACCTGATCCTTTATATCATCGGGAAAATCGGCGTCGACGGCGCCCTCTACAAAGCCATGGAAATCACAGGGGAAACGCTTGCCTCCCTCGGCATGGCGGACCGCATGTCCATGGCCAACATGGCCATCGAGGCAGGAGCAAAAAACGGCATCTTCGCCTGTGACGACATCACCCGGGCCTATGTGAAACCCCGGGCGAAAAGACCCTGGACGGAATACGCTTCCGACGCGGATGCGGTCTACTGCGAAACGATCGAGATCGACTGCAGCCGGATCGAGCCCCAGGTGGCTTTCCCCCATCTGCCGTCGAACACGAAAGGAATCAGCAACGTCGGTAATGTCCGCATCGATCAGGCCGTCATCGGCTCCTGCACGAACGGCCGTATCGAGGATTTGCGTGTCGCGGCTCAGGTGCTCAAGGGCCGAAAAGCCGCCTCCCACGTGCGGCTTCTCATCATCCCGGCCACGCCGGAGGTATACCGGATGGCCATGGACGAAGGACTCATGAACGTCTTCATGGACGCCAACGCCATTATCAGCCCACCCACCTGCGGACCCTGCCTCGGCGGTCATATGGGCATCCTGGCGCAGGGAGAACGGGCCGTCGCGACGACCAACCGTAACTTCGTCGGCCGGATGGGTCACCCCGGCAGCGAGGTTTATCTGTCCAACCCCGCCGTCGCCGCCGCCTCCGCAGTCATGGGTCGGCTCGCGGGACCGGATGAATTGAAATAACCCGTACCATCCGTTCGACGGTACGGTTAAACACAATCAGGCAGTCATCCTGGACGCATAGAAGAATTGATCTGCGAGAAAATGCTACGCCCCAAGGATGACGAAACAGGCCTCTTTACGGATCAGGCCATTGCGAGGGGAAAAATATGAAATTTCAGGGGAAAATTTGGAAATTCGGCGATAACATCGACACGGATGCGATCATTCCGGCCCGCTATCTGAACACGACGGATCACGCCGTCCTGGCTTCACACTGCATGGAAGACGCAGACCCGTCGTTTCCGGAGAAGGTGGCCGCGGGGGATATTCTTGTGGGCGGTGAAAATTTCGGTTGCGGTTCATCCCGTGAGCATGCGCCCATCGCCATCAAGGCCGCGGGAATCTCCTGCGTCATCGCAAAGAGCTTCGCCCGTATTTTTTACCGGAACGCCTTCAACATGGGGCTTCCCATCTTTGAATCGCAGGAGCTCTACGACCGGATCAAGGAAGGGGAAACCGTTACGGTGGACGGAGACGCAGGAACCATCACACTTGCTCAAGGAGAGGTGCTCCGGATCAACCCCATTCCGCCCTTCATGCAGGAACTGATCGTCGACGGCGGTCTGATGAAGCACATCATGAAAAAGCAGGCTAAAACCGCCTGATCATAAACGGAACAGCCGGTCCTTCTCCAACAAAATTCTCCCCCGGAGGACCGGCCCGCCCAATCAAGGGAAAGGTACGGTATGGTGTTTCACACCATCAGGATCGCTCCGCCAAGAGAGAAAATCTATCAGCGCCTGGGTTACCATCTCAAGATCACCCAAATCAACGCCCAGCAGAAACAACAGACCGACGGATATATCGATGAAGCCCTGGCGTTGATCCATCTGAAGGGGAGCGCCGTGCGGATTCCGATCGTCGGACGCGAAAAGGGTCTCCTCTTCCTGGAAAACCAGATCCGCCTGGAAAGTGCGAATCTTGCGGCTTTTCTTCAAAACTGCAGCGAGGTGCTGATCATGGGTGCCACCGCCGGAGAGTCCGTTATGGCGGCAATCAGGGCCGCCCTGGCAACGGATGCCGTTACCCGGGCGGTGGTCTTCGACGCAACGGCAAGCGAGATGACCGACGGTGCCCTGGATTGGCTGATGGACTATACCCGCCGGACTTTGATCCGGGAAGGGAAAGCCCTCCTGAAAAGGCGCTACTCCGCCGGCTACGGTGACTTCGTTCTGGAAAATCAGCAGATTCTCTACCGCCTTCTGGAGCTTTCGAATATCGGGATCCGGATCACGAAAGAGAGCATCCTTGTCCCCGAAAAATCCGTCACGGCGGTCACAGGCATCCATCAAACCGGCCCGGGAAACGGTCCTTCTTAAAAGGAAATCATGAACAAAGGAGAGTGCCCATGGAACCGTTGGACGATCGAAAATTCAGCAACATCCTTTTGGTGATTTTGCTGGGCGGTGTCACGTTACTGTCCGTTCTCCTGCTGAAACCCTTCTTTTTCCCCCTGTTCTGGGCCGCCGTCCTGGCAAGCCTGTTCAGCCCCGTTTACCGGAGGCTTGAGAAAAAGCTGCATCGCCCGAACCTGAGTGCCACCTTGACGATCTTCCTGATCCTGATCCTGATCATTCTACCGTCCGCGCTCGTGGCAAGCCTCCTGCTCAAAGAATCGATCCTGCTTTACGACGCCCTGAACGCATCGGAAAGCAGCCTCCGCGCCAAGATCGGCGAAATCGGCAACGAAATCAAAAACCATCCATATTTCCGTGCGATCCTGTCCGTGGACGAAACTTTCTGGACAACGAAGTTCTCCGAAATTGCCAAGAGTATCGCCAATTATATCCTCACAACCCTGCAAACCATGACCCAGAACACGCTGATCCTGCTGGTCCAGTTTGCCGTCATGGCATACACCCTGTTTTTCTTTATCAGAGACGGGGAAAAAC
>JAGVTI010000026.1 GCA_019136935.1 Deltaproteobacteria bacterium | reverse complement strand
AAAAGCGGCATGACCGATCATAGAAACAATGGATGGATCAGGAAAACCGGGGGAACACAGATGACCGCAGACCACAAGATGCCGGCGTACCGCGAAGGATACGCCGGTTCGACCCTTCCGGGTCATGCTTTCTTTTTAATTCTCTCAATTCCCCCAAGTTCTCTCTTCCATACAGGCCGCCGGGCATAAAATCCGCTGCTGCGGGTTTATGGCTTTGTGCGTCCTTCCGGGCATTTTGGGTGATGCCCCACGGGCGGGTTTCACCTCCCACCGCAGAAAAGGATAACCGGAAAGGGAGGATTTTCTCGAACTTTTTGCGGATTCAGCCTTTTTGATGGACTCATAAAAAGTCGGTCAGGCTGTCCTGCCGGAGCGGGAAACGGTGTCGCAATACCCGATTGACGTTTGAGGTCATTCTGAATCCTTCGCTTCGCTCCAGGATAAACTCCGTGAAGAATCGAATCATAACAGGATGTTAAGAAGCGAGATTCTTCGCCTGACGGCTCAGAATAACAGGAAGGGCTGGGTTTTTCGCCGTTGGCGTTTCTTGAATGGTCCTGCCCAGTTGTCATTCTGAGCGAAGCGAAGAATCTCGCTTTTCAAAGGCCGAGTGTTGACGTTGATCGGAAGGGGCATGGATTGCCTCAATTTAATTGATGAGAAGGAGGTTAGAGATGAAAAAGGTGTTGAGGGCGTTTGCATTTTTCGCGTGTTTGTTTCTTCTGGCCGGGGCGGCCCTGGGCTGGGAAGGAAGGATGGCGGGCATGGGAGGCCCCACGGGACTGATCGCGGACGAGTCGGATTTCCTCGTCCATCCGGCGACGCTGGCGGACGGCACGGGCGCGGATTTCTACGCGTCTTATGGGTTGACGTACACCGACATTCAAAAGGCTGACTGGAAGAACGAATGGAAAGTGCCGAGTCCTTATCATTTCAGCTATTCACCGGACGGCGACCAGTGGGAGCATCAGGCGTCCCTGGGAACCGCCTTCACGCTCCCCAAGGGCCGGATGGCCATATTCCTCGAATACGTGAACAAACAGGGCGAACTGGAAGGGAACGATCAGTTCTTTAACAGTCAGGTCTTTCCTGACGATAATACTCAGGACGATTATGCGATCTCCGCAACCTGTCCCTGAGGCTCCTGTACGCCGTGCCGGTGTCGCCCCGGGTGAAGCTCGGGGGCGAAGTCGAACTCGCCTACCGGTCGGAGGAGAACAGGATCGACGGAAATTATCCAGGGATTCCATACAGTTATCGGAATTATATTTACTCAGACTTTTACTCAGACTTTGACCCAAATATTTTTCAGGACAAGTACTTATACACGCGTCCCTGTGACGCGACCTACATGCAGGCAACCTTCAAGGGGTCCGTGGAGGCCAATGCCGGTCCGGCGGAGGTGCTGTTCACCGGTCACTACGGCTTCATCTTCGCTTCCGATAACGAGTTGAAACTGCGGAGTAGCGAGGGAGAGCCCTTCAGCCCCACGATGGACGGAGACGTCGAAGGCTATACAGCGGGAGCCGATCTCTGGGTCCGGTACCATATGAGACCGGATATTACCCTGCCCTTCGTCGTCCGCGCCGATTACAGCCACAAAGAATACGATGGGGATTCCGACCTGAGTCTGCTGCTTACTGGATATCCCTATGAATATAAGGACACCGAAAAGGCCTTTTACCTGGAAATCGGCGGCGGCGTGGAAAAGAAAATCGAAAAGGGCCTGATCGCGGCGGGGCTTTACTACGATTACCTCTCCAACGAGAGCGACTTTGATCTGCAGCTCCTGGATTGTCGCTGGATAAACGAACCGGTTCCCGAAACGAAGGAGCACCGCCTGGTCCTCCG
This sequence comes from Deltaproteobacteria bacterium, assembly GCA_019136935.1. GTDB lineage: Bacteria > Desulfobacterota > Syntrophia > Syntrophales > JAAYKM01 > JAAYKM01. The sequence goes on along the minus strand of JAGVTI010000026.1, from coordinate 234 downwards.
GGCGGCGGCGGAAAAGGAGGTTTCTCCGACGGCCACGCTCCGGGCCGGGCTGGAGGCCTTCCACGGCTGGGTGGACATGGATTCCGACTCCCGTACTTTTCTGGAAGATGATTTGTATCGTCAAACCTCCGAAATCGACGGAAGCCGGTGGGGTGCGGGAGTATCCCTCGGCGCGTCCTTCAAGACGGCAGCCATGTTGGTCGAACCTTATCTGAATATCGCCTACCAGAAAAC
>JAGVTI010000322.1 GCA_019136935.1 Deltaproteobacteria bacterium | reverse complement strand
CTGTTTTCTATGTCGCCTGTATCGTTATCACTTGGTGGTATTACTCGCGCAAGAACGCCGAGATGCCTTGCTGAGCCACCCCCCCAGCTTCTCCATCAGGTCTTCCATGATCACGGCGTAGGTTTCACGGTTGAGGTATTCTTCCGGGCGGAACGTGCCGTCGGGATATTTTTCCAGTCCTTTGACGCCCAGACGCAAAACATCTTCGATATGCACCCGGAAAGGATGATCCGCAATGTCTTTTGCAGTATGGACCGCCGCCTGCTTGCCCGGTTTCGCCGCTCCTCCGGCCTGTCTGCCGTCAGGCGCCGCCTGCCGGTTCAATCTTTTCCCCAGCTTCATTTCCTCTATGATCAGGGCCGCGCAATCCCCCCGGCTGACATGGTTCGACAGGGCGATCTTTCTTCCCGTTTTGGTAGTCGCCATCGCCCGCTGAACTTCCCGGATCTGATCCAACTCCCGTTCCGCTTCTCTTACGTGGGAATCGTTGATATCGATAACCTCCCGGAACATCTTGGATGCTTCGTCAAAATTCAGACTGTCCCGGTACGCCAATCCCATGTAATAGTGGGCGTCACTGCTTCGCGGATCGATCCTGACAGCCTCGGCAAAGGCGTTCCGACTCTCGGCAAACCAATTCCTGTCCCGCTTGGCCAAGGTATCAAGACGGATCCTGCCAACCTCGCAGAACAGTTTTTCCTGGTCGTTTTTTGCGTACCTGCATCCTTTCTCCAGGAATTCAAACGCCGCTTCGGCATCGCCCCCGTAGATTTTGGCAAGCCCCATGCCGACCAAGGCCCGGGTGTTTTTCGGATTCCGTTCCAGGGACCAGGCAAATTCACGAGCCGCCTCTTCGTACCGTCCCTGCTGAAGGAGTTGCATTCCCGCGCCGGTGTAGGGATCCGGCGGTTCAATTTTGAGGGTCGTTTCTTTCTTCCCGGCTCCGCAGGCCGTCATCGTCACGGCAATGAAAACCGCCAGAATGATCAGAAACCATCTCTTTTTCGCTTGGCCAGCCAAGGTGTTCTCCTTTCATCCATCCGAAGCGCTCGATTTGACGCCGCCGACCTCTCGACTTCGGGTATTTCCATATATTTAACGCCTCTTGAAGTCAAGGTTTTTCCCCTCCGGGCCGCTCCTTACGCAGGAAGACCTCGATCCGATCCCGGATTCCCGCCAGGTCTTCAAGCCCCGTCCACTGTATTTCAGTGTCCTTTTTGAACCACGTCATCTGTCTTTTCGCATATTGCCAGGTATCCCGTTTCATGAGCGAGACGGCTTCGTCAAGCCCCCATTCTCCCTGGAGATAACGGACCATGTGGCGGTAACCGAGTGATTGCATCGACTTCAGTTCCGGGCTGTAATTCATCTTCAGCAGGTTTTCCACTTCTCCGGCAAGACCCAGGTCGATCATCTGTTCGACCCGCTCCTCGATCCGCCGTTGCAGAACATCCCGCTCCGTCTTGATCCCGATCTTCAGATAACGATACGACCGGGAATTCCGAAAAGCGTGGCCCGCCTGTTTCGCCGTAATGGATTCTCCCGTTAAATCGAGAACTTCAAGGGCCCTTATCGTGCGAACCGAATCGTTTGGGTTGATCCGTCCGGCCGCCGCCGGGTCCCGTTCGCAGAGCAAGGCGTACAGCCGGGATTTGCCGTACTTTTCAACCAGGCCCTTATATTTTGACCGCAGCCGTTCATCCGGTCCCGGCCCGGAGATGAGGCCGCCGAGAAGAATTTTCACGTAAAGGCCCGTTCCCCCCGCCACGTAAACGGGCGCATCGGAATGCCCTTGCCGGTCAATAACGGCGCTGGACATCTCCAAAAACATGGCCGCGTTAAACGCCTCGTCGGGATCGACGACGTCGACCAGGTGATAGGAGCGTTTTTCACGGTCCGTCCGTGCCGGCTTTGCCGTACCGATATCCATGTACCGGTAAACCTGCATGGAATCCGCACTGATGATGGGACCGGGCATGGCGTCGGCCATGGCATGGACAACGGCGGTCTTTCCGCAGGCCGTGGGACCGACGATCACAACCAGGGGAGGGGTGCGATGGGTTTTCATGTTCTCTTGAAAAGCTTCTGCAGATCCGTCATGGAATAGATCAGATAAACGGGCCTTCCGTGGGGACAGGTCGCGTTGAAGGGGATTTTGTCCATTTCCAGGCACAGGGATGCCACTTCGTCGGAACTCAGGGTATGGTTGGCCTTGACGGCCCCCTTGCAGGCCATGACGGCAAATACCTTTTCCCTGAGGGCCAGGGGCAACGCAGGGCTTGCTCCATCCAGCACGTCCGTGACCAGGTCCAGCAGAAATTCCCGGGGAGACCGGTTCGCCAGGAGAGACGGAACCGTTTTCAGAACGACGGCATTGCCTCCGAAAGGCTCGATATCGAAACCAGCCCGGCCAAGGGGTTCCGCCAGCTGCATGAACTGGGCGTATTCCGGCGGCGACAGGGTGATGACTTCCGGCACCAGGAGGTTCTGCCGGAACGTTTCACGGCCGACCGCCTCCGAGCGGATCTTTTCAAACAGGACCCGTTCGTGGGCCGCGTGCTGATCCATCAGGAAGAGGTTCTCCCGGTCCGTAAAAACCAGGTAGGTCGCCCCGACCTGCCCCAGGTAGGCGAGCCCGGAAAATCGGACACCCGCTGCGCCCCGGCCGGCGGACGGCTCCGTTCCGGGCTCCTGCGGCACATCCGCCGGCCGCGGATCGAAGAGAGGCGCGGATTCCTTTCTTTCCTGGCGGACATGGAAGGTGGGTCGATTTCCGCCGGTCACCAGGGTATAGCGTTTCAGGGCCTCTTCCACCCGCTGGTGATACGTCGCCTCGGCGCTCTTTTCCGCCGCGCCGCCGGAGGGCTGCTCCCCTCCGGGCAAAACGGCGAGTTTCGACACGACGGCCTGGACGACACAATCATAGACGGCCCGGGGATTGCGGAAACGGACCTCCGTCTTCGCCGGGTGGACGTTCACATCGACATCACCGGGTGACACCTCGATAAAAAGAACCGCCACGGGGTAGCGTTTTTCCGGAATCACCCGGCGGTACCCGGTCATGACGGCGTGACTGATCAGGGCATCCCGGACGAAACGGCCGTTGACGAAAAAATGATATCCTTTCGTGTTGGACCGCGAATATTCCGGCCGGGTAACAAACCCGCTCACGCGGATGTCCGGCCGTTCGGCCTCGATCGCCTCCATGTGGGCAGCCGCGTCTTCTCCGAGAATCAGGGCCAACCGCTCGGACAGGCGGGACGCATGGGGAACATAAAGGATTTCCCGGCCGTTGGACAGGACTTTCATCCGGATATCCGGCCGGGACAGGGCCACCCGGACGAGAACTTCCATGCAGGCGGCCTGTTCCGTCGAAACGGATTTCAGAAACTTCTTTCTGGCCGGTACGTGATCGAAAACATGCGTGACCCTGACCGACGTCCCCTCGGGACATCCCGTCTCGGCCATGGTTTCGATTTTTCCTCCGTCCAGAACGATCCGGTTCCCGGACAGGGCTCCCCTGCGACGGCTGATCATTTCGACCCTGGCGACGGAGGCGATGCTCGGTAACGCCTCCCCCCGGAAACCGTAGGTCGCGATATGATCGATATCGTCGATAAAACGGATTTTACTCGTCGCATGCCGCTGGAAGGCCAGGGCCATTTCATCGCCGTCGATCCCTTCGCCGTTGTCGGTGATCCGGATGGTTTTGCACCCTCCCTGCTCCAGCTCGACGACCAGGTCGGCGGCACCGGCGTCGATGGCGTTTTCCAGGAGTTCCTTCAGGATGGAGGCCGGCCTTTCAACCACCTCCCCGGCGGCAATCCGGTTGGCCACGTCCCGGGAAAGAACCGTGATTTTCTGTTCCATCTGAATCAAACTCCTTTGGCATCGTTCCGAAAGGACTCAGAAACGACCCCGGACAGTATATTGCGAATGATGATACAGCCTCCAACGGGAGGGGGAAATGGACTTTTTACGAGATCAACCTATTTTGTTTTGCTGTTTCCACTTTCAACGGCTTGTTTTTGTCGCCGTCACGCTAGCAAAATCCGTCTTCCGTTTCAATAAAATCCTGTCCGGGAGCTCTTACCTGAGAATCCAGCTGCGCAGCTCCGCTATCTGATCGCGGAGTTCGGCGGCCTTTTCGAATTCGAGATTTTTCGCCAGTTTTTTCATCTCTCCCGTCAGCCTGGCGATTTCCTCTTCCAGGTCCCCCGTCGTGTGGTACGCCGGAATCTTTTCCGAAACCGGCGCCACGTCCACGTAGTCCGCTTCGTAGATGGAATGCAGGATATCGTGGATATGGGCCTTGACCGTCTCGGGAGTGATCCCGTTTTCCTCGTTGTATCGCTGCTGTATCCGGCGCCGCCGGTTCGTTTCGTCCAGGCAGGCCCGGATCGATCCCGTCACCTGGTCGGCGTACATGATGACCTGTCCCGACACGTTCCGGGCAGCCCGGCCGCTGGTCTGAATCAGGGAACGTTCGGACCGGAGAAAACCTTCCTTGTCCGCATCCAGGATGGCGACCAGGGATACCTCCGGCAGGTCGAGCCCTTCCCGCAGCAGATTGACGCCGACCAGGACGTCGAATTCCCCCAGGCGCAAATCCCGGATGATTTCGACGCGTTCGAGCGTCTGCACATCGGAGTGGAGGTACCTCACGCGGACTCCCAGGTCCTCGTAATAACGCGTCAGGTTTTCCGCCATCCGTTTCGTCAGCGTCGTCACGAGGATGCGTTCCCCTTTTTTGACGCGCTGCCTGATTTCTCCCAGGAGATCGTCCACCTGGCTGGTGACGGGCTTGATGACGATCTCCGGATCGACCAGACCCGTCGGCCGGATGATCTGCTCGACCACCCGCCCCTGTGCTTTCTCCATTTCGTAGCGGGCGGGCGTCGCCGAAACGTAGATGCGCGGCTGGGGAAACCGCTCATACTCCTCGAATCGCAGGGGCCGGTTATCCAGCGCCGACGGAAGGCGAAAACCGAACTTGACCAGGGTTTCCTTCCGGGAGCGGTCTCCCCGGTACATGCCGATCAGCTGGGGAACCGTGACATGGCTTTCGTCGAGGATGACGACCGCCTCTTTCGGCAGGTATTCCATGAGGGTTGGCGGAGGTTCTCCGGGCCTTCGTCCCGTCAGGTGACGGGAATAGTTCTCGATTCCCTGGCAGTAGCCCATCTCTTCCATCATCTCGATGTCGAAATGGGTTCGCTGTTCCAGTCTCTGGTATTCCAGAAGCTTGTCCTGTTTCTTCAGATCCTGCAGACAAACCTTTAATTCTTCACGGATATCGTCGATGGCCCGGGTCAGGTTGTCCCGCGTGGTCACATAATGGCTGCCGGGATAAACGGCGATGCGCTTCAGTTCTTCGATCTTCCTGCCCCGCAGGGGATCGGTCATCCAGATGGCCTCGACGGTGTCGCCGAAGAATTCGACCCGGTAGGCCCGGTCTTCTTCGTAGGGGGGGAAGATTTCCACGACATCGCCCCGGACCCGGAAGGTGCCGCGGTGGAAATCCACGTCGTTCCGTTCGTACTGGATTTCAACGAGTTTTCGCAGGACTTCCTGACGATCCGTTTCCATATCCTGCTCCAGGCGAACGAGCATCCCCGAATAGGCCTCGGGAGATCCGAGTCCGTAGATGCACGAAACGCTGGCGACAATGATCACGTCGTTTCTTTCAAACAGGCTGTGCGTTGCCGCGTGCCTCATCTTGTCGATGAGGTCGTTGATGGATGAATCCTTCTCGATGTAGGTGTCGGTGCTCGGGATGTAGGCCTCGGGCTGGTAGTAATCGTAATAGCTGACGAAATATTCGACGGCGTTTTCGGGAAAAAGGCTCTTGAATTCGGCGTAGAGCTGGGCGGCCAGGGTTTTGTTCGGCGCGATGACCAGGGCCGGGCGCTGAATCTCTTCGATGACCTTCGCAATCGTGAAGGTCTTACCCGATCCCGTCACGCCCAGGAGAACCTGGTGGCCTTCTCCCTCCTCGATTCCCCGGACCAGTTCCGTGATCGCCCGGGGCTGATCGCCCCGGGGTTCGAAATCGGTTACAATACGGATTTTCTTCATCTCCGGCAAAGGTCTCCTTC
>JAGVTI010000333.1 GCA_019136935.1 Deltaproteobacteria bacterium | reverse complement strand
GGGTGCCCCTGGCGGAGGGTCTATGGCTTCCTCCGCGAAAGCACCCCACTTTTAAACCACTGGACAAGCCGGACGAGTGTCCAGGGCCGAATCCAGCCGAAAAACCTCCGGCTGCCGGTGGGATCAACTCCGATCCTGAGCCGGTCCCGGACCTGCCACAGGTCCACCGGGCCTTTTCAGAAGGGCCACTGGAGCACACCCTGTGGCAGGCACCGGGTCAATAAACGAAAGGCCCTGTCATGTCATCGATTTTTCCAGAAGTAGACCACTCCTATGTCGACCAAAAGCAATCTGATCCGACCGGGTGCCTGGAGCTGTGGCTCCATGTGACCGCCGATGCCGTTTTAAATCTTCGGGCCTTCGGTAGCCGGGCGGCGGAGGAGTTCATTTTCGATGAGGACAACGAATTTTTCGATGAGGTCGCGCGCTTCCTGGGGTTCAGCCCTGAGGGCCTTCGGGATTCGATCCGAAAACGAATCCGGGACCCGCAACAACGTCGCAGGATCGGCCAGGTTGAACGATCTTGACCCGACACGACCAACGCATTCTATTTTGAAAGAAAAGGCCCTGCTTTGTTCGGCCGACCCCCTCGGGGGATTACAGCCAGAAAGGCAAGCCACAGGCGAAAAACGGGCCTAGAAGCGGCGATTGACGATCGATGCGATACTTCCCCCGCGTAGGTCGTTTTTGACGAGAAAAGGCGACTAAAGACAGCCGGACCTTACCGTGACAAAATTCCGAATATCGGAAATTTGCAGGACGCCTATCAGCAGATCGAACGAACCATTTTCCGCTTGCTAAAAATCAACGCCGAAGGCATAATCGAAATCCCCCTCGTGAGACCAGCTTTTGTTCCCCCCGGGCGAAGCTGGAAAACTTGCGAGGGGGATCTTTTTTTCTACCCACGGTAAAATCTTTTCCGAAAATCTTTTTGCTCAATCTGCTTACATAGTGCTTACTTTTCTTTTTGAAGCGCGGTTTATTTTGATTTCCAATGGAGGGATAAGTCCTTGTTTTCTTTTGGTGCCGGAGGTGGGAATCGAACCCACACTTTCGCGAGGAAAGGGGGATTTTGAGTCCCCTGCGTCTACCAGTTTCACCACTCCGGCACGGCTGGCGATTATAGCGGGGCAAGGGGAAATGTCAAGAAAAATGTATTGACAACGGTGAAAGGGCCATGCTAAAGGGTCTGCCTCATCAGGCTGCTTGTGATGGCCTCGTAGAAAGCCGGTTTTTGTTCCGTCTGTTACTCCGAACGAATGGTGAAGACCCCGATATGAAAAGAGGTTCTTCCTTGAAGGTGTTCTTCGAAGCAACAAAAAAAGTTTTCTCACGATTCATCGCTTGTGATATTCCAATGTGGGGTTGTAGCTCAGCTGGGAGAGCGCTTGAATGGCATTCAAGAGGTCGCGAGTTCGATCCTCGCCAGCTCCACCATACAAATCAAGAGAATATTACGATTCATGTTCCTCCCTTTTAAATTCCATTCCTTTGAATGAAGCACTCTGACGAGAAAGTGGGGTTGAATGGTCGATTTCAGGGCTTTCGCCCTGCCTGAGGCGGGACTGGTGCTTTCGGCGGCTTTCTCCTTCGGTGCACCTGTCGTTAAAGGCGGATAAAAAGGCGAAATGCGTTTTTCCGGGCTACGCTGACAGAGACGTGATTTTTATGGAAGAAATTTGGTGAAGGCAGTTTCACCGCCCAAAACAGGCAACGGAGAAAGGGGAATTCGCCGGACCCTGCCTCGACATGTAAACCGATCCCGGTGATAAAACCAAAGGAGTGCAAAATGAATCAAGCCAAGCAGGGCGATTGTGTGAAAGTACACTACAGGGGATCCTTCGAAAACGGCAAGGTCTTCGATACGTCTCAAGGGAGAGATCCTCTTGAATTTACAATCGGTGAAGGGCGTGTCATCGCGGGGTTTGAGGATGCCGTAATCGGAATGGTTCCGGGAGAAGAAAAATCCGTAAAAATTTCCTGCGAGCAGGCTTATGGCCCTCGCCGGGAAGACATGGTCGCGGTCTTCAACAGCAAACAGTTTCCGGAAAACCTTACCCCTGCCGTTGGACAGATTCTGCAGCTCAAAAGGGACGACGGCATGCTGGTTCAGGTCATGGTCACGGATGTCACGGGAGACCAGGTGACTCTTGATGCCAATCATCCCCTGGCGGGGAAAGACCTGATTTTCGAGCTCACCCTGGTGGAGATTGCCGGCTGATACCGGATTGAAAACGGCAAATGCGTTCATGATCCGGCAGCGGCGATGGTGGCCCGGGGGGGCGGATGCGCATCGATGGCCGGGGAAGGACGCTCGGCGGAAACCAGGAAGCCTCTGCAGAACTTGGAATGATTCAGGGAATCGAATCAGAAAGAAAACCCCCGAAAGAATCCGGATTCTTTCGGGGGAGGCTATAACAAGAGCTGCTGATGCCGTTTTGCCTGTAAGCTGGAGTCACGTTGTTTAAAACTTGATCCTTTTGGGGTGGCCATCACCACTAAGATCCTGCGGTTCTTTTTTCATTCGTCTCCGGTGACATGACTTTTAACGCGCATCGCAGCTCTTTTAGTTCTAATATAATGTTGAAGAGGGGGCCTGTCAAGGGGTTGCGCCCCCCGTTACAACGATCCCTCAGATACGGTAACCCGTCAGATCCAGGATGTTTCTGAACAGGATGCGCTCTTTGTCGTCATCACTCAAAGACAGGGTCAGGACCTTGGAAAGTTCGTTTTCCATGGATCCGAAGGGGATGTCGGATCCGAAAATCACGCGTTCCGGACCGACGGTTCTGACAAATTCCATGATCGTGCTCTGCTGTCCCAGGGCCGTATCAAAATGAACATGATCCTTGTTTTTCAGTCGTTTCAGAAAGTCCAGGGGATTGCCGCCGAGCATGCCAAGATGGGGAATGATCAATTTCAATTCCGGGAAACGGTCGACGAACTGCAGCGTGAAATCCAATTCTTCTTCGAAGATGATCGGTTTCCCCGAGCTTTCCAGTTTTTCGACCAGTTCGGGTAAATCGGGATCTTCGAGCACGTCGTAGTTGGATTCCGTGTCCTGCCAGCCCCTCATCCAGTGCCACTTGCCTCCATAGTATGCCGGCGGAATAGGAGAAAAATTTTCCCGGATGTAGAAATAGGGAATGAAATGGCTGATTTTCCGGGTTTCGTCCAGAAGCTGGACATTGATGTCGTTGCTGAGGATGGCCGTCGAAGGAAAGGGCAGGATAATGACGTGGGTTACTCCCGACTCCTTCTGCTCACGAAGGATCATCTGGGTCGTTACTTCCATGCCCATGGAAACCGACGGGCCCCAGTGCACATGGCTGTCTATAATGATTTCAAAGGGTTTCCCCCGCATGTTTCAATCCTCCCCAATCAAGTTGTTAAAGGCCGCAGGCGATGGAGAATTCCACCGGTCCGTTGCCCGTTTTCTCAAGTTCGAAAACCTTGCAAAGATGATAAATCCGTAGAAAGTCGAGTCCCTCCCCGTCAAGGGAGGGATCTTACAAGCCATTGAAGATGGCGGCATCTTACATGGCGCGCCGTTTTTTCTCAACAGGGAAAGTCAATGGATGAAGAGACGCGATGATTCTTCTGTATAATATGTATACACGGGCGGTGGATTGCGGATAGATTGTATGCAATCTCCCGCCGGGATGCCCGGATGGCGCTTGATGAAAAAATACGGATGAAAGTCAGTCTATTCGGTTACATGCATACTTCGTGGAAAAATGGCACATGTATTGCTCTGAAGGGATAAAAAAATCGTTTTCCGTCCGGACGACCTTGTTTGTTTTTGCTTTTTTCCTCTTTAGAAGGTATCTGTGAAAGCCTGTTTTATCGGCACCGGATCGGGCGTTCTGTTTGGGTTCGCTGACCTTGCGGGAAGAGGAATGACTTGATTTTTTTACTTCAGGATAAACGGCACGAGGAAGAACATAGCTGAATGAAGAAAATCCTTTCCTTGATCATCGTGATGATCTGTCTGCTGGTACCCCTGTCGGTCCTCGGGGAGCAGGACAGGATCAGTCCGGGTATGTCTCTGAATCTTCGGCAATGCATTGAAATCGCCCTGAAAAAACACCCGGACTTGACGGCGGCGTTCCATACCGTCCGGATCGGCGACAGCCGGATCGGCCAGGCCCGGTCGGATTATTATCCCCAGGTGAATTTTCAGACCGGCTACGATCGAAGCCGGCCCTATGTTTCAAGGAGCGGCCGGTCGACGGGGACGTCTTCCGTCGATCAATATGCGGGCAAGGTCAGCTTGAACCAGAACATCTACGATTTCGGAAGGACGTCGGCCCGTGTCCGGATTGCCGGGTTGAACCGGGATTCATCCCGGGAGGATCTGGAAGATGTGCGTAGTTTGATCGTCCTGGACGTGAAGCAGGCTTATTACGGTGTTCTCCAGACCCTCGAAAAGCGGCGTGTCGCCGAGGAATCCGTGGCGCAGTTTCAGCAGCACCTGAACCAGGCCAGGGGGTTCTTCGAGGTCGGGCTGAAACCGAAATTCGACGTGACGAAGGCCGAAGTGGATTTGAGCAATGCCCGATTAGAACTGACCAGAGCCGAAAATGCCGTTCGCATTGCCCGCGTCAATCTCAATAATGCCATGGGTATGCCTGGCGCACCGGAATATTCCCTGGAGGACAATCTCTTCTTCGAAAAAACGGATATCTCTCTGGAGAAGGCGCTGGCGGCAGCCTATGAAAACCGTCCCGACCTGAGGTCGCTGGTCCTGCGGGAAGAGGCCGCCCGGCAGAACCTGGATCTGGCCAGGACCGGTCACTACCCGACTCTGACGGGCAGCGCGTCATACGGCTACGGCGGCAGCGATTTCCCTCTTGGAGAAGGCTGGAATGTGGGCGGCAGTTTGAACATTCCCATTTTCAGCGGTTTCCTTGTCGAAAACCAGATCTTCGAGGCCAAGGAAAATATCGAAGTCTTTTCCGCCGAGGTGGAGTCCCTGAAGCAGCGGGTTCGCCTGGAAGTCGAACAGGCTCTCTCCAATCTCCAGGAAGCGGCCGGCCGTATTGAGACGGCGGAAGTGGTCGTCCGGCAGGCGGAAGAAAACCGGGAATTGGCCGAAGGCCGGTACACCTCCGGCGTAGGCAACCCGATTGAAGTGACCGATGCCCTGCAGGCCCTGAGAAATGCGAAGGTATCGCGTATTTCGGCCCTGGCCGATTACAAGAGCGCCCAGGCCGACCTCGAAAACGCGATGGGCATGAAATAATCCAGTTTACCGAAGCGGCGATAGGAAACCTATGAATATGAAAAAGAAAATCAATATCTGTGTAATCGTGGTAGTCGTTATTTTGCTGATAGGGGCCTTTTTCTTTTTCAGGAACGGAGAAAAGCAACCGGGATACCGGACGGAGACGGTCAGCCGCGGGGATATCCGGGCGACGGTGACGGCCACGGGGACCGTGAACGCCCTTGTGACGGTTCTGGTGGGAACGCAGGTTTCCGGGACGATCAAAACCCTGTACGTCGATTTCAACTCGCCCGTTAAAAAAGATCAGATCCTTGCGCAGATCGATCCCGCCACTTTCCAGGCCCAGGTGGATCAGGCCCGGGCGAACCTTTCCGCGGCCCGGGCCAATGTGGAGAAAGCCCAGGCGGCCCTTCTGGATGCGCAACGCACCCTGGACCGGAACAAGACCCTGTATCAGAAAAACTACATCGCGAAAAGCGAACTGGACACGGCGGAGACGAACGAACAGGCCGCCCGGGCGCAGGTATCCGCCGCGAAAGCCCAGGTCCAGCAGACGAAAGCTTCTCTTGACTACGCGGAGAACAATCTCCGGTATACAAGAATCGTTTCCCCTGTCGACGGCATCGTCATCTCCAGAAATGTTGACGTCGGTCAGACCGTGGCGGCGAGCTTTCAGACCCCCACTCTTTTCAACATCGCCCAGGATCTGACGAAAATGCAGATCGACACGAATGTCGACGAAGCGGACATCGGGAAGATCAGAGTCGACCAGCCCGTGGAGTTCACCGTCGATGCCTACCCCGACGACACTTTTGTTGGAAAGGTTTTTGTCATCCGTAACGCTCCCATCACGGTTCAGAATGTCGTGACCTACGATGTGGTGGTCAAGG
>JAGVTI010000272.1 GCA_019136935.1 Deltaproteobacteria bacterium | reverse complement strand
CATCGAGAAAGCGTCTCCCGTCGGACAGATCGTACGGCCCTTGATGTTTTTACAGAGATGAAGAATGGTTTCCGTATCCGTCTTGGAACCTTGCCCCTGGACGAATTTTTTAAGGAGCTTTTTAATCGCCCGGGAACCTTCCCGGCAGGGTGTACACTGGCCACAGGATTCGTGGGCGTAGAATTCCATGGTCCGTAAAGTCAATTCAGGAATGGAAACCGTGTCGTTGATCACCATGACGCCCCCGGACCCAAGCATCGTTCCCGCCTTTACACAGGCGTCATAATCCATGTTCAATCCCGCAATTTCGTCCGCCCGGAGAATGGGCACGGAAAGGCCACCGACGATAACCGCCTTCAGGGTCCCTTTCACGCCGCCGGCCGCCTGGAGGATTTTCTCCAAGGGGGTGCCGAGAGGAAATTCGTAGGTGCCCGGTTTATTGACATGGCCGCTTACCCCGTAAATTTTGGGACCATAATTTCCGGGCGTGCCGATTTTTTTAAATTCATCCGGCCCCAGGGAAACAATGAAGGGAACGATCGCAAGGGTCTCCACATTGTTGATGATGGTCGGACAACCGTATAAACCGCTGTTGGCGGGGAAGGGAGGCTTCTTCCTCGGATAACCCCGTTTCCCTTCCAACGATTCGATGAGGGCGGTCTCGTCTCCGCAGACATACGAACCCGCTCCCTTGTGAACGACGATATCGGTATGCTTCAGGTATCCGGCCTCTTTGGCTTCTTGGACTGCCCTCTCCAAAATTTCGGCGATCCACCGAAATTCTCCCCTGATGTAGATAAAGGCTTTCTTCGCCCCGATCGCGTAGGCGCTGATGGCGATGCCTTCGATCAGCAGATGGGGATCGTATTCCATGATCTGGCGATCCTTGAACGTTCCCGGCTCTCCCTCGTCGGCGTTGCAGATCAGGTAGACCGGCCGTGGATCTCCCTTGGGAAGAAAGCCCCACTTCACTCCCGCCGGGAACCCGGCGCCACCGCTTTCCCGGCCTCGGTTTTTAAACAGCATGCCGCATTCGCTGCCGAAAAAGGACGTTTTGTCCGGTTCGGGCATGACGCCCCGGGATAGGGATGCAAGCAGCTGATTCGTTTCCTCGATGGTCATGTTTTCGTAGTACGTATCGTTGACCTGTATCACCGGGCACGTCCCGCATGAACCCAGATCCTGAACCGCCGACAGCGTGAAGAGTCCGTCAGCGGTCGTTTCCCCTTCCTTGATCCCCAGTTTCCGCTTCAGATGAGACAGGATCTCATCGGCGCCGGACAGAAATCCGGGTACGTTGGTGTCAACCTGGAGATGATACTTTCCGACGGGTTTCAGATTCAACATCGTGTAGTACGACGCGACCCCATAAACCTTGCTTTCCGTTGTCCCCAGGTACTTCGCGACATCGCAGAGGGCCTCGGACGACAGGTAATTGCCGCTTTGCCGCTGCATCATGTCCAAAGCGGGCAGCATCGCCGAACCGGCCACCGGGTATCGTGCCATCACTTCCTTGATTTCATTCCTCAATCTTTTTTCCATACGCCACTCTCCCTTTTTAAATACCGATCATAAAAACTATTTTAGTCTAAGATGCCGAAATATCTTTTTGTTCGACCCTGAAAATTGTCGCCCGTATGCGATTCTCGTGAATCGCAATTTTTCAAATGCGTCGGACTTGCCCGGTATGAAACAGTAACCAGGAATCCTAAGGACTTGCTTTCTCTTTTGACTATGGGTGATATCTGTCGGGACTGGAATGCGATCGCATCGCTAATTTGATGTTGAAATTTATGTCAAGCCAACAAATAACAACGAACTCTGCTAAAAAATATCGTTCTTGTCAAGAATTATATGTAATTATACGTAGTAATAAGTAATATTATTAGGCTATCCGCCGATTTACGAAACGGCGCCGCTTCCACAATTATCATTGACGGCACAGTCGGATCTTGTTAAGCGTTCAGCATAATTGGAGTATTATTAAGCAGCCGGAGTTGGACCCTCCCAGGGGAGAACGAAAACAGGACAACAAGCCCTGGGTTTCTTCCCGATACGGTGAACGGCGGGCGTTTTGCGCAGGGATCACCAACTGGTGCGGGGTTTCGAGTTGTGTCCGTTAATGAGTATTCAAGGATGACGATATGGGTGCCATGAAAAAAAACCTTCATTCCTTCTGGTTCAACGTTTCCCCCTGGGTTATTCTGGGGACCCTGATTATCCTGGCCCCCTTGTTGGCGGTCATG
>JAGVTI010000320.1 GCA_019136935.1 Deltaproteobacteria bacterium | reverse complement strand
CGAGGTGATCAGCCTGATTGCCCGGGGAGCAAAGCGGGAGGCCATCGCCATGGCCATCCACCAGTCGATTGCCAACCGGGTTGTCAGTCTGGCGAAACGCGTCGGCGTAAAGGACGCGGTGGTATTTGCCGGCGGCTGCGCCCGGAACCGATGCTTGCAGAGCATTTTTGAGAAAAAGCTGCAGCAGCCGATTCTGGTCGCGGAAAACCCCGACATACTGAGCGCTTACGGGGCGGCGCTGATGGCCCGGCGGTAGAATCCGGACTCGGCCACCCACTAGGGTATTACGGCGCATGACACGTTCCGCCGCCGCCGGATTGAATGCACACTGCAATGTCTGCATGCTCAAAAAGAACTTCTTTCCCGTCTCGGGGGCAAATTCACCAATATTCGGAAAATCCCGCAAATTTCATCCCGGGGCAGTCAAAAAGAGCAAAATGCATGGATTTTCTCTCTATTCTCAGATAATGATGTAGACCAGCATATGAGACGCGAACAAGATGCAACAAGGAAAAATCAGAAAGGAGCCGGATCATGAAAAAGATGTCGATTAAGAACAATGTTTCCTGGGTAGGGAAAATCGATTGGGAACTCAGAAGATTTCACGGCAACGAGTATTCAACACATCGAGGTTCGACGTACAATTCATACCTGATCAAAGAAAACAAGGTGGCTTTGATTGATACGGTCTGGGGTCCCTTCGCCAGGGAGTACGTCGACAATCTTTCCGCGGTGATCCCGCTCGATCAAATCGACTACGTTATCGCCAACCATGGGGAAACCGACCACAGCGGAGCCCTCCCCGAGCTGATGCGCCGCATCCCCGACAAACCCGTCTACTGTACGGCAAACGGCGTAAAATCGTTGAAGGGACAGTATCATCAAAACTGGAACTTCCAGGTCGTCAAGACGGGCGATCAACTGGATCTGGGAGGCAAGAAACTGATCTTTGTCGAAGCGCCGATGCTGCACTGGCCGGACAGCATGTTCTGTTATCTGACCGGGGACAATATCCTTTTCAGCAACGATGCCTTCGGTCAGCATTATGCGTCGGAGTATCTGTACAATGACCTGGTGGACCAGGAAGAACTGATGGCCGAGTGCATCAAATATTATGCGAATATCCTGACGCCCTTCAGTCCTCTGGTGGGCAAGAAGATCAAGGAGGTCCTCGCCTTGAATCTACCCGTCGATATAATCTGTACAAGCCACGGCGTGATCTGGCGGAGCAATCCAACCCGGATCGTGGAAAAATACCTCGAATGGGCGGCCAATTACAAGGAGAACCAGATCACCATTCTTTATGATACCATGTGGGAGGGAACCAGGATCATGGCGGAACATATCGCCCACGGCATCAAATCCTCCGATCAGGATGTCAATGTCAAGCTGTTCAACGTCTCCAAGTCGGACAAGAACGACGTAATCACGGAAGTATTCAAGTCCAAAGGCATCGTGGTCGGGTCCCCCACCATCAACAGGGGCATCCTCACGGCAGTGGCCTCGATTCTCGAAGAAATCAAGGGGCTCCGGTTCGGCGGCAAGAAAGCGGCCGTCTTCGGCAGCTACGGATGGAGCGGAGAATCCACAAAAATTCTGTCGGAACACCTGGAGCAGTCCGAATTCCAGATGGTGGGCGACGGGTTGAGGGTTCTCTGGAATCCGGATGAAGAAGGGATCCGGCAGTGTTTTGAATTCGGACAGAAATTAAGCGGGCAACTGGCCTGATCCCACGTCATGCCCCTGCCCGGATTCAAACCGCCTCGGTTTGATCCGGGCATACGACTGTTCTCCATCTTCTTTCGGCGGCCTAAACCGCCAGGTAATCGACGAGATTCCCTTCATCGCATAAATCGAAAACCGGAATCGACCTCGTTCCGATCCTGCGGAATCTCTTTTTCGATGAATTTCGGCAAACAGACGGCATTCATTTCTCCAGAACCAGTTTATATCCCGTTCCTTCGTCCTGGATCTCTTTTACGCTCCAGCCCTTATTCTTCGCCAAACGCGCCACATTTTCCATGGATGTGTCGGTATCGACCAGGACTTCGATCACTCCCTTACCCAGTGCTTCGATCCGGTTCAACGTCATCATGACCGGCTGGGGACATGAAAGTCCCCTGGCGTCTACAACAGCGCTCATTTTTCCCTCCTCTATGCGGATTTATGCCTCATGGTGAAACCGATAAACAGACAAACAATCAATCCCACGATCACCGCCGCCGCACCATGGGGACCGATACCGGCCGGAGAACTGGCCAAGCCGAAATTATGGGATATGGCCGCGCCGACAATCATGCCGACGACAAAAACCGCGGCATCTCCGTCTCCCTCGCCGCTCAGGAAAAGCTGTCGTCCGGGGCATCCCCCCGCCAGGGCAAAAGCAAGTCCGGCCAGCGTCATGCCGGCAAAGTTCCAAACGTGGAGATTGTGAGCAATGGGCTGATTCTGGAAACCCGGGTGGAATTGCCCGAGGAAAAAATTAGAGAGAAAGGCAAAAACCAGAAGCGCGGCAATGCCGCCGAACAGGTGCGTCTGGCGGAAAAGAATCAGGTCCCGGATCGCCCCCATCGTACAGAAGCGACTCTGCTGGGCCAGAATACCGATAACAAGTCCGGCGGCAAGGGAGATCCAAAGCGGCGCAGACATGGAGCCGGGCCCTTTGAGGCTATAGAAAAGAATCCCGCTTTTCGGCTCCCCGGGGATGTGCGGATTCAGAAAAATGAAAGCCAGGAAACCCAGCATGATGATCGGCATCATAAGACCGACGGAGGGATAGGTGGATTGGGAACGGCCGAGATTGTATCCCCCTTTCAGGAACAGCGTCCCGATCCAGATGCCTGCCGCCAAGCCGGCAAGACCGAGGATAGCGTTCCAATCACCTCCCGCCAGCCGAAGGATGGCACGCCAGGGACACCCGAGGAAGACCAGGGCCCCGATCATGGCGAAGACACCCAGGACAAAGCGGGCGATGGGGGCGGAACCCGCCCGGGGGCGGAACTCCCGGAAAAGCAGGGCGGACAGGAACGAGCCCAGTACGAACCCGATAATCTCGGGTCTTAAATACTGAACCACTTCCGCGCGATGCAGACCTAAGGCGCCGGCAATATCGCGTTCAAAACATGCGACGCAGATTCCCATGTTGGGCGGGTTGCCGAACTTCTGTAAAAGCGTGGCCAAAACTCCGATCAGGGCACCGACGGCAATAATCCCCCACCTCGAAGCAAAAACGTTTTTTAACTTCATCATACTGCCCCTCCTTCATCGTTCATTAATGGATTTAAAAAAATAAAGCAGACCAGCACCTTGATTTTCCTTTGACGGACGTAGCTTTTCTTCCCTACAGAATTTTGCGGGGACAATCCAATAGATTGATAGAATAAACCTTTTATCATGATAGATTTAAACTATGCGAATGCCGTGGTTGGGTCACGATGATAATCATGGACAAGAAGGCGATTTTGTGATCAGTGGAAAATAATGACAATCGCACACGTGAAAATCGAATGGTATTCCAGCCTTGACAAGGCATCGGCAGAGGCACGACGGTCCGGGAAACCGGTCCTTCTCTTTTTTTGCAGCGAAACCTGTTTTTTCTGTAATCAGATGGACATGGCCGTCTATGCACGGCAAGACGTGATCGACCTGGTTCAATCCGAATTTGTTCCGTTGTACATCACCCCCGGTATGCCGGAGATTTTTCGCACCTACACCGTCGGGGAAGTACCCCTGCTGATCGTGGCGGAAGAAAACGGCACGGAATACGAACGATCCGTGGGTTTCCTGGATGCACAGGAACTGATGGCCTTTTGCCTGCTTGCTCTGGGCAAGTTTTATTACGACCACGATAAGGCCGAGATTGCGAAACGCCATGCGGAAAGACTGATCAAGGACTTTCCATACAGCCGCCGTATACCGGAAGGCGTTTTTTGGCAGGGTGTAACCCGTTACCAGGTCACCCATGACCGGCGGCACTTCAGGGAAGCATTCGAAACGCTCGCCGGAAACCACCCTGACAGCATCTGGACCGTTCGCGCACGTATCTTTTACTGTTATCCCACCTCCTTCATCGAATGGAAAAACGACCGCAAAAACCGCTTGGATTACTGGAAAAGCCGGGATGCCTTCCTAAAAAGCTTCGCCGGATATTTCTTCGGACCTTCAGTCGGCCAGTTCAGCGGCAGCCGGGAGATCGAGGGGGGAAATAAGGACTGAGCCTGCCGTCGCCGCTTTTTCCGCGGACGACCTGGAAAAAGCGGCGGTGCGGCTTCGTTTACTTGTTCAGCGGGATAACCTCCTTCTCCACCCACAGGGGAGACTGTTCCCGGGCCTCGTCGTAGGAAATTCTGCCGTGAAGGATCATGGCCTTGAAATCATCGAACATGTAAATGCCTAAAAACAGATGCACGGGCAGAAAAATGGTCAGCAGGATGCCGAAAACCGTGTGGAGCGTTCCCATCAACGCGACGGTCTCCCGGGGGGTGTTATGGGGAAAGGCCCATAAAATCCAGCCGGTCCCGACAAGAAGGGTTCCGCCGATCAGAACGCAGATCCCGAAAAGTTTTTGGCCGGAATTGTATTTGCCCATCGGCGGTACGGGTACCTTCTTTCTCAGCAGAAGTTTCTGCGGATAACCGCCGAGAACGGCAAACCATTTGACGTCGTTCACGGAAATCGTGAACACCCGCTTCACGAAGAGAACGACCCGTTCGAAGCCGATGAGAAAGAAGGCGACGGCATCCAGGGTCAGGAGAACGCCCGCCAGGACATGGATCTGCATGGTCAGATTCATGCTTTCCCCGGAAAACGGCTTGAAGTAGAGAATCAACCCCGTTACGGCAAGGGGCAGGAAACTGACGATGAGGAGATAATGAAATATCCTCACACTCATGGGGTGCTTCAAGATCATTTTTTCGCTGCACATGACTTATCCTCCTATCCCGTAAGACCATGGGTCCGGTTGATGTATTTCGTATGGAGCAACGCTTCCGATAATTCTCCCAGAGGTTTTCCTCCGAAATCCCGGTAATATCCGGCCACAGCGCGATTGGCATGACTGACCCGGATTTTAGCCTTCTCATCGTCCCGGTACAGTCCCTTCGTCCGGGCCAGGATATAACGATTCCGATTCGAAACCAGTGACCTGACCCACAAGGACGGCAGCACCATCAGGGCAACGATAAGACCGCCGATCGTCATGAACTGTCTGCGCGTGACATTGAAGGGATTTTCCACGTAGTCGTATTGCTTGTTTTCCATCAGTCGTCTCCTTTCTATTTCCAGGCAAACCAGGGCAGGGCAGCCGAAAGCCAAGACGAACCGCCGCCGTCGATCGGCTGTCCGCCGCCGTTGATGCAGCCGCCGGGACAGTTCATGACCTCGATGAAATGATAGGGGGAACGGCCCGCGAGGACTTCTTCGAGCAGGGCGGTGATGTTTTCCGCAATGCCATGGACCACCGCCACCCGGATCGTGACGTCCCTATCGTACTTTTGGTCTCTCAGGGTAACGGAGGCGCTTTTCACACCCTTCAATCCTCTGACAGTTTTGAATTCGAGAGGTTTCAATTCGCTGCCCGTCATCACCGCATGGGCCGTCCGGAGGGCCGCTTCCATGACGCCGCCGGTATTGCCGAAAATGGTGCCGGCCCCCGTGTATTCGGCAAAGAGCGTTCCGCCTTCGACATCCTTTTCCGCCGCCAGATCGATGTTCATCTTCTTGAAAAGCCGTGCCAGGTCACGCGTCGTCAGAACTGTGTCCACATCCGGATAAGGCGTTGCGGAACCCGCCTCGCCTTCCCGCCTGTGATATTCGTATGCGCTCCTGAATTCGGGCCGCGAGGCCTCCAGCTTTTTCGCCGTGCAGGGCATGATGCCGACGGTGTAAACCTTCCCGGCAGGCTTTCCCCACACTTTCGTCCCGTAAGTTTTGGCTACGGCGCCCGCCATCTGCTGCGGAGACTTGGCGGTGGAGAGATGGGGAATCAAGGAAGGATAGCGGGTTTCCACCAACCTGACCCAGGCGGGGCAGCATGACGTAAACTGCGGCAGGGGACCGATCTCCCCGCCATGTTCGCCCGCTTCACCGAAGACCGCGTGCCGGGCACGCACGATGAATTCCGTTCCCTC